>JAFSRR010000021.1 GCA_017446025.1 Bacteroidales bacterium
CTTTCATTAACTTTGTCCCCCGAATTCGGGATGTAGCTCAGTCCGGTTTAGAGTACGCGTCTGGGGGGCGTGGGGTCGGAAGTTCGAATCTTCTCATCCCGACTAGTAAAAGGCTTCAAATCACAGATTTGAGGCCTTTTTTAGTATCCCATGAAATCGAGGTAGAAGTCCAGGCTTTCTTCGATGGTCTTTTCTTCGATCGTCTGGTCGATGTGGACTTGGCCGATGTCCGACAGGAGGGCGAACTGTATTTGGGCCCCGGTATTCTTTTTGTCGTGATGCATTTTTTCTATCAGGGCCGGGTAATTTTTGCATGAGAACGGCAGGGCACCGAACACTTCCTTGATGCGGTAGATGGTCTGTTGGAAACGGTCTTTGGGGAAGCCCAGCAGCCGCATCGACAGATAGAGCTCGCAAATCAGGCCCCAGGCCACGGCATAGCCATGCGGCACGGGCTGTTGCTGCTCGTAAGACCAGCTCTCGAAGGCATGCCCGACGGTATGCCCCAGGTTAAGGCATTTGCGCAGGTGGTTTTCGGTCGGGTCTTGGGCCACGATGTCGGCCTTGACCTGCATCGAACGCATCAAAATGTCGGAAAATGCCGCCTGGCAGCAATCCGGAAGTTCCAGCCGGAGCACTTCCTGCCAATGCTGCGGGGTGGATAAAAGTCCGTGTTTGAGCATCTCGGCATAGCCGCAGGCCAGGTCTTTGTTGTCGAGTGTCTGGAAGAAGGCCGGATAGACCAGCACTTCGCGGGCCGGGCAAAAAGCGCCGACTTCGTTTTTCAGCCCGTTGAAGTTGATGCCGGTCTTGCCCCCCTGGGCTGCATCGACACAGGCCAGCAGCGTGGTGGGCAGGTTGACAAAGTCGATGCCGCGCTTGAAGGTGGCGGCCGCAAAACCGCCGATGTCGGTAATCATCCCGCCGCCCAGGTTGAGCAGCAGCGAATGCCGGGTGGCACCGTTTTGACTGAGTGTCTGCCATATGAGCGCCAGAGAGTCGATGCCTTTATGCTGGTCGCCGGCGGGCAGGCAGATGATATGGGTATCGGGAAGCAGGGTCTCCAACTTGCCTTGACGCAGCAAGGGAAGACAATGCTGGCGGCTGTTGCTGTCGCAAAGCAGAAACACCTGATCCTGGGGATAGGCACTGGTGATTTCATTGAGCCTGGCATGCAGCTGCTCCTGATCGCGGATGGGTGTTATGGGGCTCATGGCATCTGGAAGAAACTGAAATGAACGCTGCCGTAGGAACGCATGTCCTGCCAATGGGCTTCCTGGCTGAAATCGTTGGCTTTGGAGTGCTCGACCACCAGCCAGCCGCCGGGCTTCAGCAATCCGGCCTCGAAAACCCGGCGGGGGATTTCCGGCAGTTGGGGGTCGGCATAGGGAGCATCGGCAAAGACCACATCAAATTGCCGTCCGCATTTTTGGATATATTGGTAGGCATCCCCTTTGACCAGCATCAGACGGTTGGTCTTGAGTTTTTCGGCGACACTGCGGATAAACTGCACATGGGGCAGATATTGCTCGACACAGGTCACCGAGGTGGCACCGCGCGAGACGAATTCCAGCCCGATGCTGCCGGTGCCGGCAAACAGATCGAGTACCTTCAGATCGTCGAAATCGACCAGATTGCCCAGGATGTTGAACAGACTCTCCTTGGCAAAGTCGGTGGTGGGTCGGGCCTTCAGTTGCGGCGGCAGCTGAAAACGACGTCCTTTGTACTGGCCGCTGATGATTCTCATAGGATCTCGTCTGAAATGTTTTCCAAAAAAGCCTTGATGTCCTGGCAGAGATTCATCCGCTGAAAACTCTCGAAATAGGGACTGAGCCGCTTGGTCAGACTGTCGATGGCCGTAGCCTGTGCCGCATTGTTTTCATCGGGTATTTCGGTGCAGAAAATGCAATCCTTTTCATCGCCGAAGGTCTGCTTGACGCTCAAGATGAAATAGCGGGCCTCTTCTTCGGTCTTGGGTTCGAAGTGGTTGGCAAAACCGAGCTGCCCGTTGCGAGCTGTGAAAATGTCCAGGCTGTCGCTTTGCCAATAGACAAACATGATGGGAGCCTTGCGGCTGATGTTCATGCAATAGCGGGCAAACAGGTAGGCATCGGGCAAGAGGTGATAGTGCGGCAGGGTTTTCTCGGCCATGGCCTTGAGAGAAAGATTCAGGTCGTAGACAATTTTCTGCATTCCGTCTCCCAATTCCCGGCTGCAAAGCACCGCTCCGGCTTGCTGCGGATATTGAAAATCGAAGAAAGGCTGTTGGTCGGCCACCCGGGGCAGTACCAGAAAATGCTCGCAATGGAAGATGATGCGCAAGACCACCTGGGTATCGCCGATCAGCTGCTGACGGACGCATTCTGCCTGGAAATCGGCCGACGAGAAATAGCTTCCTGGCCGGTTGAGGGCCTGGAATCCGTTTTTCCCGTAAAGCAGCAGTACAGACTTCATTGATTCTCGGATAAAAAAGAAGCTGCGTGAAAGCAGCTCTTTATTGGATGGCCGACATCACATTCCTTGTCGGAAAGGGATGGGCACGGCCCGGATCGGTCACATTATTCCCAGTTGCCGGCGTTGTTGTTGGCTTCGAAGATGTTGCCCACCATCAGACCGGGATACTTGCCCAGCTTTTCGGCCGTCAGGCGCAGGTTGAGCACCTCTTGGGGATCCATGCCGACGAGATAGACTTCCAGGGGAGTGCGGGCTTCAAAGACGCGGACGGTCAGACCGGAGGCACCAGTCATCACATCACCGGCGCGGAGTTCGAACTGCTCGTTGTTGCGGGCGAAGGGCACATAGCGCAGCGAGTCGGCAGCAAAGCTGGCGCCGAAAAGCGTATCCTTGACGTTGACATAGGTGGTCTCACGACGGAAACCTTCCAAACCCCATTTCTTGATTTCACGCTGGTTGCCTTTCTGGACGATACGGGCGGCTTCCCATTCGGTCAGACCGTCTTCGAGCTGCTTGTCGTTCAGCACGCCTTCCTTCAGGACGAAGGGCAGTTCACCGTATTTGACGAAATTGATCAGGGTGTCGAAATCATCGGCATACATGCCATGGGTATTCTTGAAAGCCACCTGGGCCGTTCTGATGTCGATCAGACGCTGGATAACGGCCTGGTCTCTAATGGCCTTTTCCCTGTCAAAACGAATCGGTCGCATGATGCTGTCCACGCAAAGATAGGCCATCAGGCAGATGGCACCCACCAGCAGAACTCTAAAGAAATACTTCATAAAGTCTTTATTTATAAGTTATTACTATTATCAATAGATAGCATTCCGTAAAAGAATCGGACAAAATTAGCACAAGAATTTGAATATCGCTACTTTTATGCCCTAAAATTTTCCCGCCCCATGAATTTTACGTCCATCCGCGCGCAGATACTCACGCTCTTCGGATTTGAACCCACGACCGACCAGGCCCAGGCGCTGGATGCCCTGTTGACCTTCATGGCCAGTCGCGAAGACCATGAGGTTTTTGTGCTGAAGGGCTATGCCGGGACGGGCAAGACATCGCTCATCAGCGCCGTGATCCGCTTTTTGGACAGCCGGCAGGTGCCCTGTGTGCTGATGGCACCGACGGGACGTGCCGCCAAGGTATTTGCCGCCTACAGCAACCATCCGGCCACGACCATCCACAAGAAGATATACCGGCAGAAAGTCGTTGATGGCAGTTACGGCGGTTTTGTACCGGCCGAGAACCTGCACGACCATGCATTTTTCTTTGTCGATGAGACCTCGATGATCTCAAATTCACAGGAAGACGCCTCGATGTTCGGCAGCGGACGGCTGCTCGACGACCTTTTGCGCTATGTCTATTGCGGGCGTCATTGCAAGCTGATACTGATGGGCGATACGGCCCAGTTGCCGCCGGTAGGACGCCCTCTGAGCCCGGCGCTCGACCGGGGCGAGTTGGAGGCCTTCGGAATGAAGGTCGCTCTGTTTGAACTCACCCAGGTGCTGCGTCAGGAAACAGGCTCACTGTTGCTTGAAAACGCCACCAGGCTTCGTACGGCCATTGCCGACGGCCGGGTGGAGTCATTGCCGCAGTTGCAGGTAAACCGGCAAGATGTCCAGCGTTTGCAGGGGGAAGACCTGATAGAGCAGATTACGGATTCATACCGGCAGGTGGGAATGGAGGAGTGCAAGATCGTCTGTCGCTCCAACAAACGGGCGGTGCTCTTCAACCAGGGGATCCGTTCCCGGATCCTGTACCGTGAGGAGGAACTCTCGAGTGGCGATCTGTTGCTGGTGGCCCGAAACAACTACTTTTGGTCGCAACCCTTCAAGGAAATCCCCTTCATTGCCAACGGCGATCTGATCGAGGTGACAAGGGTGCGCCGTCAGATGGAGATGTACGGGCTGCGCTTTGCCGACCTGGAGGTGCGTTTCCCCGAGATGCAGTGGGAAATGGAGGTCCGCGTCATCCTCGACAGTTTGACGGCCGAGGCACCGGATCTGGGCGCAACAGCCCAACAGCGCCTTTACCAGGCTGTGATGGAAGACTACGCCGATTGCCGCAGCAAGAAGGAGCTCTACGAAAACCTGCGCAAGGATCCCTGGCTCAACGCCCTGCAGGTGAAATACGGCTACGCCATGACCTGCCACAAGGCCCAGGGCGGCCAGTGGCGGCATATCTACCTGGATCAGGGCTGGGTGACCGAGGAGATGATGGGCGTCGAATACTACCGTTGGCTATACACAGCCATGACCCGCGCCACCGAAAAAGTGTGGCTGGTCAACTTCCGTGATGAGTTTATTGCTCCCTGAGGACGGGATTACATGCCGCCGTCGATGGGGATGACCTGTCCGGTCACATAGCTCGACATGTCGCTGGCCAGGAAAGTGGCCACATTGGCGATATCTTCGGGCGTACCGCCACGACGCAGCGGAATCATCTTCATCCAGGCGTTGCGCACTTCTTCGCTCAGCTGGGCGGTCATCTCTGTGATGATGAAACCCGGGGCGATGGCGTTGGCACGGATGCCCTTCGGACCCATTTCCTTGGCAATCGATTTGGCCAGGCCGATCATACCGGCTTTGGAAGCCGAATAGTTGCACTGTCCGGCATTGCCGTTGATACCGACAATGGATGACATATTGATGATGCTGCCGCCTTTCTGGCGCGTCATGACGGGAACCACGGCGTGGCAGAAGTTAAAGGCCGACTTGAGGTTGACCGTCAGGACCATGTCCCACTGCTGTTCGCTCATGCGCAGCAACAGGCCGTCGCGAGTGATACCGGCATTGTTGACCAAAATGTCGATGCGGCCGAAGTCTTCGACAATCTGCTTGACGACGACATGGGTGTCCTCGAAATCGGCGGCGTTGGAGGCGTAGCCTTTGACTTTGACACCATAGGCTTCGATTTCCTTGATGGTGTTTTCAAAATTCTCGTCCATCTTCAGATCGGTCAGGGCGATGTTGGCGCCTTCGGAGGCGAATTTCAGGGCAACAGCCTTGCCGATGCCTCTGGCAGCTCCGGTAACCAGAGCGGTTTTGTCAGTTAGTAATGCCATAGATAATGTTATTTAGCAGCTTCTTCCCGAGCTGTCAGTTTTTCGTTGTCCACGAGGGCGAAGGAAACATTGGCCAGCGTGCAGACTTTGCCCCGCACCTCGGCTTTGGCCTCGATGAAGAAAATCATCCCTCTCTTGTTTACGATGCGGGCGGTCACCTCGATGGTGTCACCCGGATAGACCGAACTTTTGAAACGGGCTTTGTTGATGCCGCTGTAAAAAGGGGTCCGTCCTACGAGATAGTCCTTTACAAGCATGGCACCGCATTGGGCCATGATTTCGCACATGATCACGCCAGGCACGGTGGGATGGCCGGGAAAATGCCCTTGCAGAAAGAATTCGTCACCTCTGACGTGGTATTTGCCATGGGCAACGCCCTCGCTGTCGAGCGACATTTCATCGACCAGCAGCATGGGCTCGCGATGAGGCAGCAATTGCTTGATTTCTTCTCTGTTCATAGCGGGTGTAAAGTTAGTCAATTTTTCTGATGGCCAGGCAGGCGTTGTGACCGCCGAATCCCAGCGAAGTGGAGAGAGCCATGGTCAGGTCGGCCTTGACGGCTTTGTTGGGAGTGTAGTCCAGGTCGCATTCCTCGTCGGGTTCGTCCAGACCGATGGTCGGGGGCACCAGTCCGTTCTTGACGGCCAGGGCGGCGGCAATCAGTTCAACCCCGCCGGCAGCTCCCAGCATATGGCCGGTCATCGACTTGGTCGAGCAGATGTGGGCCTTGCGGGCGGCCTCTTCGCCCAGGGCCAGTTTGAAGGCCATGGTTTCGGACTTGTCGTTCAGGGGTGTGCCGGTGCCATGGGCATTGATGTGCAGGACATCTTTGGCAGGATCGAACCCAGCCTCGTCGAGTGCCAGCTTGATGGCTCTGGCAGCGCAGCTGCCGTCGGGACGCGGTGCCGTGTAGTGATAGGCGTCGCAGGTGTTGCCATAGCCGCAGACTTCGGCATAGATCTGAGCCCCACGGGCTTTGGCGTGTTCATATTCTTCGAGTACCAGAATGCCGGCGCCTTCTCCCATGACAAAACCGCCACGGCGCTTGTTGAAGGGCAGGGAGGCATTCTTGGGGTCTTCGCTCAGGCTCAGGGCTTTGCTGTTGGCAAAACCGCCGATGGCCAGCGGATGGATGGAAGCTTCGGCGCCGCCGGCGATGATGGCGTCGGCATAGCCGCCGGCAATGCAGCGGTAGGCTTCGCCAATTGCGTGGCTACCCGTGGCGCAGGCCGTGACCACCGGCAGGCAGGGACCCTGTGCCTGGTGGGCGATGGCGATGTTGCCGGAAGCGATGTTGGCAATCATCATCGGGACAAACAGGGGAGAAATCCATTTCGGCCCCTTGTTGAGCAGTTTTTCGGTTTCGGTGACGAAGGTGTTCATGCCGCCGATGCCCGAGCCGACATAGACGCCGAAGCGCTCGGGGGCGATGGTCCCGGCAATGCCGCTGTCGCTGACAGCCTGGTTGGCAGCAGCCAGGGCAAACTGGCAATAACGGTCGCTACGGCGGGCCGTACCGGCATCGACACTATAGTCGGTGGCCACAAAATTGCGGACTTCACCGGCCACCTTGACCGGCAGGTTGTCGGTCGGGCAGTTCTGGATGAAATCGATACCGCAATAGCCTTCGCTCAGGTTCTTCCAAAAGGTGGAAAGGTCGTTTCCAACAGGGGAGACGACTCCCATTCCTGTAATGACAACTCTTTTCATAGTTTCTTCATCTTGTCGTAGGATTGATGCAAGCCTACAACTTATTATCGATTAATTTGTTCTACTCTCAATTATTTTACCATTCGATGAGGCAGGCGGCTGTGCAGAAACCGGCGCCAAAGGCGCTGAGCACGAGTTTGTCGCCCTGCTTGATTTTCCCTTCCCGGTTCATTTCATCCAGCAGGATGGCCACACTGGCCGAGGAGGTGTTGCCGCGTTTTTCGATGTTGTGCGGGAACTTTTCGGGAGCCACGTCCAGCGTCTTGCGGATGCTGTCCATGATACGCAGGTTGGCCTGGTGCAGCAGGTAGTGATCCACCTGGTCGGGTTGCAACTGACAAGTGGCAAGGACCGACTTGATGTCCTTGAGTGAGGAGTTGACGGCGATGCGGAACACTTCGCGGCCTTCCATCTTCAAATAATAGTCGGGTTCGGTCTTCTGGTCCCAGGGAGTCTTGCTCACGGCAAGATAACCGAACAAAGGCTTGGGCTTGCTCACCGTGGTCAGACGCATGGCTTTCAGGTTGTCACCTTGGGTGACGACGACAGCTCCGGCACCATCGCCAAACAGCACGCAGGTTTCGCGGGCTTTCCAATCGACCATCAGCGTGGGGGCTTCGACGGCCATGACCAGTATCCGCTCGTGACCGTTTTTGAGCATGGCTTCGGCCACATCCAGTGCGTAGATGAATCCGGCACAGGCGGCATTGACATCCAGACAAGGGCAGGTGGCGCCGATGCGGCCCTGGATAAGGCTGCTCAGCGAGGGGGTCATGTATTCGTTGATAACATTTGAAAGGACGATCATGTCGATGTCCGTCGGCTTGAGGCCGGCGCTTTCCAGCGCTCTTTGGGCGGCCAGCACACCCAGGTCGTCAAGACGCTCGGTGGTCATCAGCTGACGGGTTTTGATGCCGGTACGTTCGGTAATCCATTCATCACTGGTATCGAGGAATTGCTCCAACATCTGGTTGGTAACTGTAAATTCGGGTACAGCCGACCCGGTTCCAATAATTTTCATGTTTAAAATGTGTGGTTCTGTTTTGACGCCGCAAAGGTACAAAAAAGAACCGAACCCCCGAAATTTTTGGGGTTTCAAGGGGGACAGATTAGGATTTCATCCGGGCATCGATCCACTCGTAGCAGACATTTTTGATGGTGTCGCGCTCGGCAAAGCGTTCATCCATCCACATCTTTTGGAGACATTGCTCGTAGATGTCCATGCTGACCGGGAATTTTGAGACTACCCGATCGCCCGAGGTCACGACAAAGACCAGCTTGTCGAGACCCTCCTCCTCGTTGTGGTTGCGCTCGGCAAAAAAGAGGCCCTTGTTCTCGAAGTAGTCGGCACGGGTCCCCTTGATCTTGATCACCTGGTTGCGGATAAAATACTTGATCAGCTCGACGGCGATGTCCGACAGTCCTTCTTCAAAAATGAAAATCTTCTCTTTCAGGCTGCGGATGCCATGGACATAGCGCAGTTTGTAGTGTTTGTCGCCCCCTTTGAACAATTCGTCGACCGGGAAGTTGTCTTCGCTGATGTCGGATTCTCCTTCCTTGTGGTCGAAAAAGAGCATGAACTGCCGGCTCATGTCGTGGTAGAGTGTGCCGAAGGTAATGTACGACTGGTGGCCGCAGTGAGGGCAACGCCAGACAAACAAAGATTCGTCGAGCAGTTTTTCCTTCAAATCGGGGTCTTGGTCGGCATTGATGCTGTCCCAGATGGTAAACTCGCCCTGACCGCCGCAACGGGGACAGGTCAGGATCTCGGTTCTCGGTTGTGACATGACGGCCTAGTTGATGTTGACGCCAATGAGTTGCAGATTCTCGATCTGGTCGGTGTCGTATTCGGGATGGGTGGCTTCGATGTCCAGTTCTTCGAAGCGGAAATTGCGCAGTTCGTATTGCTCGGACTGTTCCACGTTGAAGAAATCTTCGCATTTGAGTTTGATGCGGCGCATGGTGACAAATTGCGAATAGGACATGGGAATGTCCTGACGGTCCTTGAGGTCGAAGAACTGGGTCCAAGGCCTGATGTAAAGGAAATTGCGGGCATTGCCGGTAATGTCCTCCACGGTGATGTATTCGTACAGCTGCGGCGTGTCGGGACGCATCTTGAGCCAGAGCAGCCGGTTGCATTTGTCCAGGGTGCAGCGGCGCAGGATGATGTTGCGGTCGTGGATGGATTCGCTGCCGCAGGTCAGGGCGCTGTGGCAGAAACCATAGTCGCAATCCTCGATGATGATGTTGTAGTTGCCGCCGTTCTCGCGGGCGCGGTCGGCCCAGGGCCCCTTGCTGCCCTTCAGGGCGATGGCGTCGTCGTTGACCGACATGTAGCACTGCTTGACATGGATTTCACGGCAGGCGTCTATATCGATGGCATCGGTGCTGGGAGCCTTGACCGGAGCGGCCGGCGAATATATGTGCAGGCCCAGCAGGCGGACTCTTTCGCACTTGTACAGATGAGTGGTCCAGAAAGGCGAATTGATGAGCCGGATGCCCGAAATCTCGGCATTGCGGCAATTGGACAGGAAGACCAGCCTGGGACGCATCTCGTCCATGTTGGTGCATTTGGGATTGACCTTGCGACGCAGCCAGAAGGACTTCCAATAACGCAGGCCGTTGCCGTTGATAGTGCCATGGCCGCTGATGGTGAATCCGTCCAGTCCTTCGGCATTGACCAGGGCGGCAAAATATTTGAGCGACTGGCCTTCGATGCGCGTGTTGACCACCGGAAAGTCGCTGATGTCGTCACTGCCTTTGAGCGTGGCCCCCTTGCATAGGTACAGATGGGTGCCCTGCTTGAAAAACAGCGAGCCGCTCAGGAATACGCCCTTGGGAATGACTATCACCCCGCCGCCTTGCTCGGCAGCCCGGTCGATGACGGCCTGAATCTGCTCGGTTTGCACCAGCGTGCTGTCTTTTTTGACACCGTAACGGCAGATGTTGTACAGGCGGCCCAGGGTGTCGGCCTTGACAGGGCTGACTTGATGGAACCACTCGGGAATACGTGTCCCGTCGGGGAAGAACTCATTGTCGGGATAGACCGTCTCGGTGAGGACCACGGGGTTTTTACCCACTTTTTCATTACCAAATAAACGGCTTATTCCGAGGCCGATAAGATAACCTACGGCGAAGCAGCCCAAAATCAAGGCGCAGATGATGGCAACTTTCTTGGTCATATGATCAAATCTTTGGTTTGTATTTTCGGAACGTAGTGGATACCGTCTTCACGGTAGTACTTGAGACTGTCTCCCTCGGCGACTTCCTTGAGGCGGATCTGCTCCTCCCCCTTGCCGATGCCGATGAGCAGCAGGGGCTGGAGCGGCAGTTGCAGCGCCTCGGTCACGGCCGTCTTGTCGAAGGCGCCGATGCAGATGCCGTTGAGTCCCATATCGACGGCCTTGAGCAGCATGCTCTGGGCCGAAATGCCCAGGTCGATATCGACGTAGTGGCTCTCTTCCACCGTGGCGCAGATCACAATGTAGGCATTGGGGGCGTGTCCCGGTTGGGGCAAATGCAACTCTGGCAGGGCGCCGCCCAGGCGGATCATTCCCGACAGTTTTTCGGCCTGCTGCCCCGTGACCAGCCGGAAACGCAACACTTGCTGGTTGCGGGCCGAAGGGATCTTGGTATTGACCTCGACGATCCGGCGCAACTGGTTTTCGCTGACCACACAACGGTTGTCGTAGCTGCGCTGGCTGCGATTCTCCAAAAAGAGCTGGTTGAGGCTGCGGCTGGCTTTGGGCGCCTTGCCGGCCTGCTGTCGGGCCAGATGCTCTTCCATCTTGTTGCCCAGATAGTTGTCGGCCATCATATTTTCTCTATCAGTGCGACCGCCAAGGCGGCAATGCCTTCTTCGCGGCCGGTGAAACCCAGTTTCTCGGTGGTGGTGGCCTTGATGGAAACCTGCTCGGGGGCGACTTCCATCAGGGGAGCCAGGGTGTCCTGCATTTGCGGGATGAACGGATTCAGTTTGGGGCGTTCTGCGCAGACCGTGGCATCGATGTTGCCGACGCGCCAACCCCGCTCTTTGAGCAAGGCGGTGGTGCGTTGCAACAGTATTTTGCTGTCTATGCCGGCGTATTGGGGATCGTTGTCGGGAAAATGGTAGCCGATATCCCTCAGACCTGCGGCCCCCAGCAGGGCATCGCAAATGGCGTGTATCAGCACATCGGCATCGGAATGTCCCAGCAGGCCTTTTTCGAAGGGCAGGCACAAACCGCCCAGGAAGAACTGCCGGCCCTCCACGAGACGGTGTACGTCAAAGCCTTGTCCTACGCGTATGTCCATTTACCTGCCTATGATGTTGCGTATGCCTTCTATGTCGAAGCCCAGCGTGAAACGCAGGGTCTGGTCCAGGGGGTTGGTCTGTGCCTGGGAAACCAGGTAGGAGACATCGATGCTGAACATCGACATTTTGAAGCCCGCACCAAAGGTATAGAATTTCCGGTTACCCTTGTATTCATTTTCATAATGATAGCCGGCACGGACGAAAAACTGCTCGTCGTAGGCGTATTCCAGACCGAAGGAGGCATTGATTTCCTGCAACTCCTCGGCCATGCCGCCCGGGGCATCGTAGAATGACTGGAAAATACCGCTGATGGGCGAGATGTCGGTGAAGATTTCATCCTTGCTCTGGGGAGTGGGCACCATGAGTTTGTCCACATCCAGGGCGATGGTGAGCCGGTTGTATTGGTTGAAGGGGTATTTCAAACTGGTGCCGAGGCGCAGGTCGGTCGGGATGAAATAGTAGTTGTTGCCTGCATCGTATGAGATCTTGGTACCGATGTTGGAGGCATTGAAACCGAAAGCCCAACAGCCTTGTTCACGGCCGAAATAGACCGGTTTACGGTAGTAGCCGCTGATGTCTGCGGCAAAGGCCTGGCCGGCCGGATCGTCACCGCTCATGATGTCGGAATAGATGTAGCGCAGGGCCACCGACATGGAAAAATTGCGGCTCAACAGACGCGAATAGGCCACATCAAGGGCCATTTCGTAGGGCGAGACAGAATAGCCGGCATCGTCGAGTCGTTCCCTGACGATGACCTGCCCTAGTGAGAAGTACCGCAGCGAGGCACTGACGGCCTGCATGTCATCGAGTTTCATGTAGCCCATCAAGGTGGCCAGGTCGATGTCTGAAACCAGCTGGCTCAACCAGGGAGTGTACGACAGGCTTACACCGGCCAGCTTCTCCATCTGGGCGTATTTGGAAGGATTCCAGTACTGGGCCGACACTTCGGGGTCGGTGGCCGCACCGGCGTCACCCATGCCCGTGGCGACAGCGTCCGGAGAGATGCCCAGCGAGAAGGCGGCGGTGGTGATGGGGTTGTAGTCTTTGGTCGTAGCCGTTTCCTGGGCCTGCATCATCACGATGGCGCCCAATGCCAGAAGCAATATGCTGACTTTTTTCATTTTCATAGTTTTGTGCGTTGGTCAATAATACTATAACACTTGATGGCTCCGATTATTGTAGGCCGATCATTATTTTTTGGGCCATGACAGCCTCTTGCTGTTCTCCGACGGAGACATACAGTCTGCAAATATACACACCATCGCTGACTCTTCGGCCATTTTCGCCCAGATAATTCCATTGGATGGTCTCTCCCTGGTTGTCGGCGTTCAGGTTTTGGCCCGACGATCGCCAGACGAGCCGGCCCAACAGGTCATAGACTCTCAGCTCGGTGGTCATCCACATGGCCGGCCTATCGTGGGTGAAGGTGAAACTGGCAGCCTCCTGTGTCTGGCTGAAGATGATATTCGTGATCCTGGGCTTGATGTTTTCGGCCACCTGGAAGCGCAGGCGCTCTGTGGCGGAATTGTTCTGCATGTCCCAGGCCTTGAGGCTCAGCTCGTGCCAGCCTGCACTGAGAGAGGGCAGGTTGAAATAGATGCGTCCCCTGACATGGCTGTCCAGCTCGGAGGTGTAATAGTTGTTCAAATTGAATTTTTCCTCGCCGTCGAGTGTGAGCATCAGGTCGTGTCCGATGCTGTTGCCGCTGGCATTCAGGCCGCTTTCATCGTGCAGCAGGGCGATGAGCGTGGGGGAATCATTGGTCTTGCCGCCGTCAATGAACAGCGTGTCGTTCATGAAGAGCCGGATGGCCGGGCCGATGGTGTCTCTCGGGGCTGTGGCATCGCTCCCACCCAGCAGGAAGTCTTCGAAAACACCTTGGGCTTCGCATCGGCCGTCGTGGCTGTGGGCGTAGAGGTTGACCTGCCCGCTCTCGTAGGAATAGCTCAGGTCCTTGGGTACGATGAAACTCAGGCGGAAGCGGCCGTTTTCAACGGACGACTGCCCCGAATACAGTTTCTTGTCGCGCTCCAGGTAGGAGAAGACATCGTTGCCGTTGTTGCCCAGGGTCTGGGCGTTTTGTTCGGCATCGAAGACCGTGGCACTGAGTATGCCGTGGAAATCATCGGCCCGGCTCAGGTCGGTCCGCAAGATTTCCCCCTTCATCTCCACCGTGCTGAGCGATTTCAAGGTGTCCGGGTCGGAAGGATCGACCGGGTGGCCGTTGATGGAGTCGATGCGGATGCTGTATTCGGGATACCCCAGATGGAGCGCCGGGTCGCCGATGAGGGCGAAATTGAGTTTGTTGCGGTCGTTGCTCAGGGAGGAAGACTGCTTGGTGCGGCACATGACCTCTCCCAGACTGAGCCGCCGGCCGTTTTGCTTGTTGAAAATGTTCTCGATAAAGGCTTTGTTCAGGGTGAAATTCGGCCCTGAATAAACCACCCGCGAGGTGGTGAACAGTCCGATGGCCCCGCCGTTTTCATTGAGGAAGACATATTCACCGCCCGAGGTCTCAAAGTCGTCGTAGCGGCAAAAATCGCAAGTGGCGGTCACCCAAAGCGGCAGGCGGGTATTCTTCATCGACTTGATGTCCTTGATGGAGAGCAGGCTTTCGACCGCCCAGGCGGTGGTGGAACCGTGACCGCTGTAGTTGAGCATCAAAAGGCCGGAGTTGAGCAACTGGGAAAAGCGCTGGTTGGCGGCCGGCACTTTGGTGCCCGAGGCGGTGGTGACACGCTCGAAGGCATCGACATAGATCTTGTTGACCATAAACTCGGGATGCTGTTTCTTGACAGTCTCGGCCAACTGGTTGGCGTGGCTGGTGTGGATATTGTCGTCCCCGTCGTCTCCCAGGAACAGCAAGGTGTTTTTCCAAGTGCCTTTATCCTTATTCTGCATGTATTTCAAGGTCTTGTCGACAACCGTGCGGGCTTCGACAAGGGTGCGGACCGGGAAACGCCCCACGCCGATATCCAATTTGTCTGCGCTCAGGTTGCGCCCTTCAGTATCGTCCAGGAAACCGAAATAGTCGTCGGTGACATAGGACGTGGTGCCTTCGAGGGTGACAGCCGACTGATAGGTGAGCAATTTGTTGGGCCGGGAGTGCGAACCGGAAAAGTTTTTGGTGACCAGCCGGTTGTCGTACACCCCGTCGCCGAAGAGCAGCAGGGACTGGGGCAGGTCGCTGTCCGTCTCGGCCCGGTCGTAGAACATCTTCATGAAGCGGCGGTAGGCCGTGGCATCGGGCGTGCCCGACGAGAACTCGTGATAGACCTGCGGCGCGGTCACCACCACGCAGCGGAGGCTGTCGGTCTGGGTATGTGCCTCGGCCAGTTCCCGGGCCAGGTCCAAAAAATCGGGATGGGCGATGATGACATAGTCTGCCTGGGGCAGGCCGTGCAGGTCCTGGTTGTCGATGCGGCCTTCGATGGTGGGACGGGCGATATCGCCTTTGAGGTTGACGGCCACGAATTCCCGCAGCTGGTCGGCAGTAGCAGTAAAGAGGTAGTCGCTGCCCTCAAGCCGGCCCGGCATGACAAGGGGACTGGCCGGTTGGGTGACATCCAGCACCAGGGTCTGGGCGTCGGCACCGCCCATTTTGTATTCAATGTTGCCGCTGCCTACGGAGGCCGGGTCGCGAAAACAGAGCGTGGCCCCTGTCAGTTGCAGTTGCTTGCGCAGATTCAGGATGATGTAGTCGAGATAGGCCGCCTTGACCGTACCGCTGTTGCTGAAACTCAGCGCGACATCCAGTTCGGGACCCTGTGGCAGGAAACTGCGGACAAGCGAACGGTTGTAGCCGTAGGTGTAGGAGTTGTCGGCCGAAATCAGCGGGAAACCCATTTGCCCGCTGTATGTGCCGTCCAACGACAGGTTGCAGGTGTTGGCGACATTGCTCCGGGCCACAAATTCGACGGCAATGCGCGAACTCTGGTCGGTGACGGCACCCGTCATGTCGAAACAGAAATGCTGCTCTGCCTGGCCGGAGAAATCTTCGCCGTAACATTCGCGTCCCGTAGATCCCGGGTTGTAGAATTCCTCTTCGTGCAGCACAAAGTCGGTGTAGCGTTGCGTTTGGCGGACGGCGCCGCTGAGCGATGCGGCCGTTTCCATCTGAAGGCTGCCTTCGTCGTTTTCGCCGATGAAATAATACCCTTTGAGGCTGTAGTGGTTCTGCTCACGCAGATACATGCCCGTGCCGCTGTCGTAGTACCAGCGGCAGGGTCCCAGGGCATAGAACAGCAGGTATTGTTCCTGCTCGTTGCGGTAAACCGGCACCGGTGGCAGGTCATCGACATAGGGCTGGCTGAAATCTTCGGCCAGCAGCCTCCCGCCGTAGCCGTAGACCTGGGCCTTTTGAGGATCGATCCCCTGTTTGCGCAGATCGCTGTAAGTGATTTTATAGACATCGGTTGTCCCGACACTGATCTTGATCCAGGTGCCCTGGCTCAGACGGGAGTGGGATGCATAGCGTTCGGCATGGCTGCCTGCCCGGGCCGCCCGCTGGGCAGTGAAGTTGGCTGCCGTGTTTTCGGCCAGCACCTGCGACGGCCCGCCCATCCAGGCCCATTCGAAGGACTGCAGCCGGTAATAGCGGTTGCCTCTTTGGATGAAGGGGTAGAAACTGACGTCCCAGCAGAGTTTTTTCCGTTCATAGGCGGTACGGACCTGCAGATTGAGCTTGTCGCCCAGCCGGACCTTTTTCAACATGGGCTTCATGGCCTTGAGGACCTCCCCCTTGATTTCCTCAAAAACGGGGAACTGGATGGCAATGCCCTCGTAGGAAGCCTCAGGATAGAGGCACTCGACATAGCAGGGCAGCGAGAGGCTGTCTTCCTGCCAGGCGCCTTCGAAGCTCCAATACGGTCCGGCTACCTGGTCATTGCCCAGGGCACTTTGCTTCCACTTGAGTTGTACGGCTTCGGCCGGCAGGCTCCCCGCCAGCAGCAACATCGACAAAAGCAAACCCGCGGCAAAAGGTGGGAAATGCTTGCTCTTCGAGTGGTAATATGTCCGTAGGCGCCGTATCATAATACAATAACGGAATTTTCGACGCTTTATTTTATGCGCAGTTGCAAGAGCTTTTCGTCGCCCAGGCTGGCCTCCAGGCAGTCACCGATATGGACAGGACCGACCCCGTAGGGGGTGCCGGTAAAGATCAGGTCGCCCGTCTTGAGCGTGAAAAAACGGCTGGCGTAGGCCACGATGCGGTCGATGCTGAAAATCATGTCGCCCGTGTAGCCTTTTTGGACCGTTTGTCCGTTGATGTCGAGATGGAAATGCAGGTCTTGCATATCACGCTCCCCGACCGGCAGGAAACGCCCCACGACGGCCGACTGGTCAAAGCCTTTGCTCAGGGCCCAGGACAGCCCTTTTTGACGGGCCTTGCGCTGCAGGTCGCGAGCGGTCATGTCCAGGCCGAGGGTGAACTGGTCGTAATAGCGGTGGGCAAATTTTTCGGCGATGTTTTTGCCCAGCTTCGAGATTTTGACGACAATTTCGGTCTCGTAATGGATCTCTTCCGAGAAATCGGGCAGGAAGAAAGGCAGTTTGTCGCTGGCCAGGGCTGAATCGGGTTTGAGAAACAGCACAGGTTCGCTGGGCTCCTCGTTTTCTTCGAGCTCGGAGACATGCTCCCGATAGTTCATGCCGACCGCAATAATCTTCATAAAAACTTTGTTTCTTAATGGGAGCCACCTTTGGCCTTACAGTTGCTCCATGCCGCTTTCCAGGCGATTGAACATGACGGCCAGATGGGCGTAGATGGAGGTGTTCTGCACGACGATATGCTCCGGGACGCTGATGCGGAAAGGCGTAAAATTCCAGATGGCCCGTATGCCGCCCCGGATGATATAGTCGGTGGTTTCCTGCGCCTTCTGTACCGGCACGGTCAAAATGCCGATGGAGGCGGGCTGCTGCCGCTGGCGCTCAAAGTATTCGTCCAGGTGATAGACCGGGATACCGTTCACTTCCCGGCCGACCAGACGGGGATTGACATCGAATCCGGCCAGGATTTCCATGCCGTATTGCGAAAGGCCTTTGTCGTGAAGCAATGCGCCGCCCAGATTGCCGGCTCCGAACAGATAGGCCTGGTGCACACGACCGAAGCCCAGGAAGGTTTCCAATACTTCGATAAGCTTGTGTATGTCATAGCCGATGCGCGTTTTGCCGCTGATCTTGATAAACGACAGATCCTTGGCGATCTGTGAAGCGCTGACGCTGATGGCTTGGGCGATCTGGGTGGAGGAAATGACGGTCTCGCCCTGGGCGGCGGCCATTTTCAGATAGGCCAGATACCAGGGAAGGCGGCGCAAGGTGGGTTCGGGAACTCTCATTTCGTTCATGTGGCAAAAATACGTATTTTTGTCTTATCTTGCAACTGGTTTTGAAGGACTTCGAAACTTGAATTCAACACAATACGAATATGGATTGGAAACAACAACTGGCCGCCTTGGCTGCCAAGGACGACCCGACCGTCGAAGCGGCGTCGCCGGCGAAGCCGGAAGCCGCCACTGAAAAAACACCGAAGCAGACGCTTTGCCTTCGCTACGAAAAGCGCAATGGCAAGCCGGCCACCATTGTCAGTGAGTTCGAAGGCTCAGAGGACGATCTCAAGCAATTGGCCCGACGTCTCAAATCCACCTTGGGCATCGGCGGATCGGCCAAAGACGACGAAATCCTGCTGCAGGGCGATGTGCGTCAGAAGGTCACCGCCTTGCTGCGCTCGTGGGGTTACCGGCTCAAAGGAGAAGTCCGCTGAGGGTTTCCCCGTGCCCGCTCCGCGACGGATGCCTGGGCATTGAAAAAACAAGCCCGGAAAGCTTGGGCCTTCCGGGCTTGGGTATCGGTTTTGAACCAGTCTTATTCCTGATTCAGGGTAACGCGCTTGAAATCAATCGGAGCCAGCTGAGCGTCGGCCTGCTTGAGGTACTGGGCAACAGAAATCTTGGCTTCCTTGATGAAGGCCTGTTCCAACAGGGTGGATTCCTGATAGAACTTGTTCAGACGGCCCTGGGCGATCTTGTCGAGCATAGCTTCGGGCTTGCCTTCTTCGCGGGCTTTCTCACGGCCGATCTCCAGTTCCTTGGCCACGATGTCGGCGGGAACGGAAGCTCTGTCCAGAGAAATGGGGTTCATGGCGGCAATCTGCATAGCCACATCGCGAGCTACCTGATATTCGGCTTCCTTGTTGAAAGCGACAATCGTAGCCAGCTTGTTGCCCGGGTGGATGTAATCCATCACGTAGGCACCCTTGACGAAAGCGTAGAAATCGAGTTCCATCTTTTCGCCGGTGACACCGCTGCGCTCGGTAATGCGCTCGGCAACACTCAGACCGTTCATGTCCATGGCCAGGAGTTCGGCCTGGGAGGCCGGCTGTTTGGCCAGGGCCAGATCCAGAATCGATTTGGTCAGGGCGACGAAATCGGCGTTCTTGGCGACGAAGTCGGTTTCGCACTTCAGAGCCAGGACGGCGGCGAAACCACCGTTCATACCGGCCAGGACGCAACCTTCGGAAGCTTCGCGGTCACTGCGCTTGGCAGCAATTGCCTTACCCTTCTTGCGGATAATCTCAATTGCCTTCTCCATATCGTTGTTGGCTTCAGCCAATGCATTCTTGCAATCCATCATACCAGCACCGGTCATCTGACGCAGATGCTGGATTTCAGCCATTGTAACTGCCATAGTTGTTTAGGATTAAATGGGTTATTATTCTTCGTCTTCTTTGGCGAACTTGCTGGTGGCGCGAGCCTTCATGGCTTCTTCGTCTTCCTTCTGGATACGTTCCCTGCGCTGACGCGGACGACGTTCCTTCTTGGGAGCTTCAGCTTCTTCGCTTTCTTCCTGAGCGGCGGCGGCATCGGCATCAGCCTTTTCTACCTTGCGCTCTTCCAGTCCTTCGTTGATGGCTGCACAGATGGCATCCAGCACGGCTTCGATCGACTTGGTGGCATCGTCGTTGGCGGGGATGACATAGTCGATGGGCGTAGGATCGGAGTTGGTATCGACCATGGCAAAAACGGGGATACCCAGACGGTTGGCTTCATGTACGGCGATGGCCTCTTTCAGGACATCAACGACAAACAGGGCCGAAGGCAGACGGTTCAGGTCGGCGATACTGCCAAGGTTCTTTTCCAGTTTGGCGCGCTGACGCGAAATCTGCAGACGCTCTCTCTTGGAAAGGTTCTTGAAAGTACCGTCCGATTCCATCTTGTCGATGGTAGCCATCTTCTTGACGGCCTTGCGGATGGTCGGGAAGTTGGTCAGCATGCCGCCGGGCCAGCGTTCGATGACATAGGGCATACCGACGGAGGTGGCCTTCTCGGCAACGATCTCCTTGGCCTGCTTCTTGGTGGCGACGAAAAGGACTTTCTTACCGGACTTGGCGATATTCTTCATAGCTTCGGCGGCTTCATCGACAGCGGCGATGGTCTTGTGCAGGTCTATGATATGGATACCGTTGCGTTCCATGAAGATATAGGGAGCCATGGCGGGATTCCATTTTCTCTTGAGGTGTCCGAAATGTACGCCGGCTTCCAGTAATTGATCAAAAGTTGTTCTAGACATAATTGTGTTGTTAAAATCGTTTACATTCTTTTGGGGCTCACTCAATCCACGGGTAGTTTCCCAAAGGGGAAAGTCTCGCAGATTTAGATACTAAACGTCTCTATTTTATGAGCAGTGTAAATAATCTGATTAACGTTTGCTGAACTGGAAACGTTTACGGGCTTTCGGACGACCCGGTTTCTTACGCTCGACGGCGCGGGAATCGCGAGTCATGAAGCCTTCGGCCTTCAAGACGGACTTGTCGTCCGGATTGAGTTTGACCAGAGCACGGGCAATACCCAGACGGGCTGCGGAAGCCTGTCCGTTAAAGCCGCCGCCGACCAGGTTGATCGTGATGTCATACTTGCCGGCTACATCCAAGGTGTTGAGGGGCTGCAGCACTACATACTGCAACAGCGGAGACGGGAAATAGACTTTCAGGTCCCTGTCGTTGATGGTAATGTTGCCACTTCCTTCTTTGATGAAGACGCGGGCGATGGCCGCTTTTCTTCTTCCTACTGCATTTACAACTTCCATAATTAGCTAAGTGTGTTTAAATCAATTACTTTCGGATTCTGTGCCTGATGAGGATGCTCGCTGCCGACATACACATGCATGTTGTTGATCAGCGCTTCTCCCAGACGATTCTTAGGAAGCATGCCTTTTACTACCTTGCGATAAAGGTCTTCAGGATTTTTCGCCATCAATTTGGCGGGGGTGGTTTCGCGCTGGCCGCCGGGATAACCCGTATGGCTCAGATAAACGCGGTCATTCCATTTCGAACCGGTAAGTTTTACTTTCTCTGCGTTGATGATGATGACGTTGTCACCACAGTCAACATGCGGAGTAAAGCTTGCTTTGTACTTACCTCTCAGCAACTTGGCCACCTTCGTCCCCAAACGACCTAACGCCTGATCGGTTGCATCGACTACAACCCATTCTTTCTGCGCTGTTGCCTTGTTTACAGAAATGGTTTTGTAACTCAAACTGTCCACTGCTTTTAAGTTTAATAGTTAATATATTGGTAATTACACTGATAATTGCTGGTTAGTCACAACCGGCAAAAAACAGCGTGCAAAAGTACTGCAATTTTTTGTACTGGCAAAATTTATTGATTTGAAAATCTATGTTGCGCCTAAAAGAGGCTATCCCAGCTGACTCAGCGCGAAAGTATAGGCACCAATGGCGGTGGCGCGGCTGGTGCCGAGTTTGGAGAAGACCAGCCCGAGGCGCTTCACGGGATCGTAATCCACCATCTTGTCGGTGCCGGGCACGGGGATGCGCTGCACGGTGTTGGCGCAAAAAGCCTTGAACCCCTCTTCGTCGTCGAGGTTGTAAACCTTCATTTCAAGCCGGTCTTTCTCGCCGCTGAGTGTTTTGATGCGGCCGTTCAGTTCGCGCATCATGGCCGGGAGGAAGTATTTCTTGTTACCGCAGAGTCCGCCGCCCAGCACGATGAGTCCGTCGAGCAGGGTGATGGCCTGGGCAATGCCGTCGGCCGCCACTGCCCCGAATTCTTCGAACGACTTGAGCGCCGCCTCCCGGTCGCCCGGCAGGTCGCCCTCGGCGATGTGGAGGATGTCGAGCGGCGAGAGGTCGCGGTCATCGTCGGCGTGCTCGTGATAGACCCGTTTGACCGCCCGTATGCTCACGCCTTCCTCGACGATGATTTCGTGCTGGTAGCGATGGCGGAGCAGCAGGATCTCGCCGGCCGAGCTGTTGTCGCCCACATAGAGTTGACCGTTGTGCGTGATGCCGCAGCCGAATCCTGTGCCGAAGGTGAAGCCGATCAGGTTGCGGAACTGCTTGTGGCAGCCGGCCTCGGCCAGGCGTCGGTTGGTCTGGGGCAGGGCGCCGGCCATACACTCCCCGAAGGTGAACATGTCGGCATCGTTGTTGATGAAAACAGGCAGGTGGAACAACTCCTCAAGATAGGCTTTCAGCGGTACGCCGCCGCGGAAGGCGGGCATGTTGTTCAGATCCATGATGATGCCGTTGACAAAATCGGCCGGACCGGGGAAGGCAAAGCTGATGGCCACCGGCTGGAGGCCTTTTTGCCTGAGATTGTCCATGACACTTTGGAAACCCTTTCGCAGGGTGTCCAGGCAAAGCGGTAGGCTGTGAGCCCCGGAAGGCAGGGTCAGCGGGCTGACGATTTCCTGGCAGCCCTGAATGGCGGAAAAAACAAAGTTGGTGCCGCCGGCATCGAGCGTAAGGACAATTCTCCGGTCGTTTTCGTACATGGGTGGAAAGGCTATGGTCTGATGAACTTCAAACTGCCTGAGGCAAGCTGCTCACGGCCGCTTTCAGACAGGAAACGGTATTTGACAAGATAGGCGCCCCGCGACAGTTGGCCGGTTTCCACCCGGGTCTTGCAACCACGGCCGGCCGACAAGCGGGCATGGTGGCGGAGCACTGTCCGGCCGCCCAGGTTGTAAATGGCCAGCTCGAGCTGTCCGCTGCGCGGCAGGTCGCACGACAGTTGCAACGAGGCATCGTCGACGGCCCATTCAAAGTGGAAATCTTCGTAGACAATGCTACGTGAAATACCGCTGACGGGGGCAGGCGGCGCAGGCACGCGGATGCAGGCCTGGCTCAGGGCACTCCATGTTTCATCGTAGAGAGCCCGGGCCGTCAGGTTCAGACAACTGTCCTCGAGCGTCATATCGCCTTGCCAGAGTCGGGCTTTCATACGCAGGCTGCCCTGCCCTTCGCTGTCCCACTGGACGGGGTCGGTGCCGTCGGTCATATAGTAGATGGTGCCTTTGTCCGAACTCAATGACAGGCGGTCGCCCAAGGCAAAAGTGTCGGTTGTCAAGATGTCTCCGTTCAAGCGGATAACGGGGGCGTCGATACTGGGGAATAGGCCCAGTTTGCGCATCTGGCCCACAAAAACGTCACGACGGCCGGGAAGGATTTCTTCCAGCATCTTTTTCTGCAGGGGATCGTAGTGGGTAGCCTTGGTATAGAGTTCGTAAGGACTGCTGCTCCATTGGTGGACATCGCGCCGGTAGTCACCCCAGCGGGCGGCCTCGCAGTCGAGCGCCTGGTAGATTTCCTGCGAAAGGGCCGTCCAGGTGGCTGCCGCCGACTCGGGGGTGAGGGCACCGCCCTGGTAGCAATTGCGCTGGATGCGGTCGCCCACCAGCCGGACAAAGCCCGGATTCTTCATCAGGTTGCCAAACAGTGTGCTGGGGCAAAGTGACCTTTTCTCCCCGATGCCGACATCCTGGTTGAGGCTCTTGAGCACATGCTCCGAGTCCCAGCACAGCATTTTGAAACCGCTGCCGGGATTGACCCGGTTGCGCACGGCCAGCCAGTTGTGCCGGTCCCAGTCGGTATTGCCGCCGTAGATGTTGATGATCATGTAGTCGATGAAATTGACCACATCGAGCAAAGCGTCGCCATTGGGGGTGCCATCGGGATTGAGTCCCTGGATGCGTTGGTAAACGGTCTCGTCGGCGGCCTGGGCGCTCAGGTTGAACAGCTGCTGCCAGGCATCGATCGCGCCGTCGCCGGCCAGCACGGTCTGCGGATTGTCCTCGACTTTGATCACATCATATTCCTCTTCCAAGCCCTTGAGATACTCTTCGCACCACTTGGCATCGATGCGCTCGGTGGGGTTGTACAGCCCCCAGTAGATACCGTTCAGGAATAGGTGGGCGAACATCTGGTGTGAGGCAGGGTGGCCCATTTGCCGCTGGACTTCCTTGGCCCAGGCATCACGCGTGTAGGCGGCCTTGTTGCGCTCTTCCGTGTTGGCGTGGAGCCAGGTGTTGCAGAAACCGGCCCGCAGTACGATATTGTCGAGCTTCTTGGCCTGGGTGGGGCCGAAGATGTTCACTTTCTTGAGTTTTTTGGAGCCGTATTGTTCTTTGAATACCAGCCGGAAAGAATGCTTGGGCGTCTTTTCAGCCAGTCGGCTGTGACCGCCGTGCAGTCTCAATCCACAGTCGGCCTGCCACGAAATGCTGCCCTGGGCATCGAACATTTCGGCCGAGGAGGCACGTATCCATTTGGTGCCCGGGTCGGCCACCTGGGTCTTGGTGTAGCCGGTGGGGGGATCCGTATATATATATATGCCTCCCGTCTGGGCATCGTCCACATCGCTGAACAGGTTGTCTTTGTCGGTCACGATCGATACCACCGGCAGCGACAGCAAGCCCTCCCGCACTTTTTGGGCATAGTCGGGGTCGTCGCACAGCTCAGGGTCCATGTCGTAGTCGGCGGTGGCATAACCGCTGCGCTGGGCATAGGGTCCCCAGCGTTCGGGGTAGCCTTCGGGCCGTTGCTGATGGATGATATCGTCGACAAACAGGTAGGTGCGGGTGGTGATGCGGCTGTTTTCGCGGTCGGCCTGCTTGGAGAGCAGACAAGCCCTGACCACCGAAGTCTTGGAAATCAAAATGGGACCGGCATAGCCCTTGCCGTGATTGGGGCCGGGGTCACTGCCGTCGATGGTATAGACAATGGGACACTGTTCATAACCCTTTGCGGCTTGGATGGTCAGATAGAAGCTTTCATCGTAGAAACCGTGTTCATGGCTGAAAACGGGAGCAGGCAGCCGCAGGGAGTCCAGCCGGCAGTCGTAGGCGGTGGTCTCCTGGGCGGAAAGCAGGCCCAGTCCAAGCAGGCACAGGTAAAAACAGGATAACAGGCGCTTCATTTGTCTGCTCTTGGTAAGAAAACAGCGACAAATATAAGCCTCTTCTTTCAGAGTGTCAAGAAATGTTGAGGGTTTTCCCACCTCAGTTGGCCAGCTGGGCTTCGATTTTCTGAATGTCCTGACGCAGGTTCTTGTCGGTTTCCATCCAATCTTCCACGGCTTTGCAGGCATAGATGACGGTGGCATGGTTGCGTTTGCCCAGCACGTTGCCGATATGGGCCAGGGAGCAGTCGGTGTGCTTCTTGGCCAGATACATGGCAATTTGCCGGGCCTGGGCCACCTCCTGCTTCTTGCTGCGCGAATGGATCAGCTCCTTGTCGATGTGATAATAGTCGCAAACCTGCTGTTCGATGCTCTCGACCGAGAGTTTCTCCTCTTCCTTGACGGCGATGGAACTCTCGACCACCTGACGGCAGAGATCCATGTCGATATTGCGACCTTCGATGATGGAGTGGGCCATCAGCGAGGTGATGATGCCTTCCAGGTCGCGAACGTTGTCCTTGGCATGGCGGGCAATGTATTCGATGACTTCCTGGGGAATGCCTTCCACACCGTCGTGCTGGATCTTGTTCTTGAGAATGTCGACGCGAAGCTGGTAGTCGGGCTGCTTCATCTCGGCCGTCAAGCCCCATTTGAAGCGGGTGAGCAAGCGTTCTTCCACCCCTTCCAGGTCTTTGGGTGCCCGGTCGCAGGTGAAGACAATCTGCTTGCCGGTCTGCTGCAGCTGATTGAAAATATGGAAGAACACATTCTGCGTGCCGGTTCGGCCCGAGAGCTCGTGGATGTCGTCTATGAGCAGGACATCGAGGCTCTGGTAGAAATGGATGAAGTCGTTGATCTTGTTCTGCAGGTAAGCCTGTGAATATTGCACCTGGAACATGTGCGACGAAATATACAGCACGCGTGCCTGGGGATTGTTTTCCAGGGTGGCGTTGCCGATGGCATGCAGCAGATGGGTCTTGCCCACACCCGATTTGCCGTGGATGAACAGGGGGTTGAAAATGGTCTTGCCCGGATTGGTCGAGATGGAAATGCCGGCGGTGCGGGCCAGGCGGTTGCTTTCGCCTGCCACGAAATTGCCGAAATGCAGGGAGGGGCTCAACTGGGGATCCAACCCCGGCAGGGCGGGGCGGAAGAAGGAGAGTCCGGGCTCACGACCGGGGACATTGGGCTGGCTGCCGATGGCCTCGCGATTGGAACTGACCGTGACGGAGGTGTCGTCGATGCTCACCTGGTACATCAGCTTGGTGGGGCTGCCGGTCACCCGGTTGAGCGTCTTGCCGATAAGATCGGAATAGCGGCTTTCCAACTGCTCCACATAGAAATGGGAGGGCACCCGTATCCACAGGCAGTTGTTTTCGTATTTGAGAGGCTGGATGGGTTCAAACAGGTGGGCATACTGCTCCTCCTGCACATTATCCCGGATAATGGCGGCACATTTTTCCCACAAAGCATTGACTGTTAAACTCATTTTCCTCTACAAAAACTGGATGGATTTTGTCTTGCAAATTTTTGAAGAAAAATCGGTTCCTGCAAATGGGAAAACATGCAGAAAAACGTCCTGAAATGTTATGTTATTTAAAGTCAATACTATATATGTAATTGGCTAATAAACAGCAATTTGCAAACAATTAAAAATGCCAACAACCTAAGGTAGAAGCGTTTGTAATTTTGTCAGTTGCGGGCCGTACTTTTGTCATGTTTTTTGCAAACGCTTTATTCATGCAGAGTCGCCGCGCGATGTTATTTTTGCATTAAATCTTCCGGTGTGGATTTTTATTCAGAGACTATGCATGAAACATACAGGTTTCAATGTCCGGTTTGCTGCCGGGCCTCGGCAAGCGGAATGCGCTGTCCGTCCTTGACGGCCACGATGAAAGCGTCGGGAAAGAGTTTCTTCAAGCTGTTTTTCCGGTCTATGGCTTCCTTCTCGGTGACATAGGAACCGCAACAATACTTGTACAGGTTTTTCTCCCGGTAGCAGACAATATCCCCCTGCCCTTTGAACTGCCGGTCGCCGGCCTTGATTTCCGACTTGGCTGTCAGGATCTGTACCGAAAAGCGGATGCCCGTGGTCTCTGCCGCCGGGGTGGCAGTCGTCGGCTCCGGCTCCTGGGGCTGGGTGTTGATGTTCTTGACGGCGGCCCGCAGCTTGTCGTGGTCTTTCTTGTAGGAACAGATGGCCTGATAGATGCTTTCGGCCAGTTCGTTCTGCCCTTTCTCGCTGTTCATGTAGCGCTCCTCTTCCAGGTTGGAGATGAAGCCCAGCTCGACCAGGACGGCCGGCATGCTGGTGCGGTGCAAGACCCAGTAGGGCGCCTGGCGCACCCCCCGGTCCAGACGCTTTTTGGCCACCAGGTTGTTTTGTATGTATTTGGCCAGCTTGATGCTGTTTTCCATATTGACATTCTGCATGAGCTCGAAGATGATGTACGATTCGACCGACGACGGATCGAAGCCGGCATACTTCTGTTCATAGTTGTCTTCGAGCAACATGACGCTGTTCTCGCGCTTGGCTACTTCCAGGTTGGATTTTTCCTTGTTCATACCCATGGTGAAGGTGCCGGCCCCATAGACCTTCTTGTTTTCCACACAGTCGGCATGGATGGAGATGAAAATGTCGGCATGGGCGTTGTTGGCGATTTTGGCCCGCTGTTCCAGTTCGATGAAGACGTCCTTGTCGCGGGTATAGACCAGTTTGATGTCCTTGGGATGGTTGTCCTGCAGCCGCTTGCCCACTTTTTTGGCCACGGCCAGCACGATGTTTTTCTCCCTTGAGGTCTTGCCGAGGGCACCGGGGTCCTTGCCGCCATGGCCCGGATCGAGCACGACGGTAAACACATTGTCGTCTGCCGGCAGCGGCCAGCAGAGCATCAGGGCGGTCAGAAGAACGAGTATGCGACGAAGGAGGTTCATATTGTTTTGATTGTTGTTGGCGGAAAAGGTTTATGGATAGAGCAGGTAGCCGGTTCGCATGAGGCGGTAGGCCTCCAGGTCTTGTTGCCAGGTCTGGCGGATGGCCTCCTCACTGAGGCCATCGACGATCTGTTGCCTGAGCTGGGGCGTGCCGGCCAGCAGGTCGAAAAAGCGGGCGTTGCGGAAAAACTTGCCTTTGTCGGCACTGTGCCGGTACATTTCCGTGATCCAGAGCAGTGAAAAGCCGGCGGTGGTGCTGTCTTGCCGAAGGTCGATGCCATGGCAGGCCTGGTCCTGATACATGGGGCGGCTGTCCAAACCGGGCAGCGAGCGCGGGGTGAATACAAAGTCTCCCAAGCCTTCCCGGGGAGCTCCGATCATCTGGAAAGGAGTGGTGGTGCCCCGTCCGACACTGATGTCGGTGCCCTCGAACAGGCAGAGCGAAGGATAGAGCCGGATGGAACGGTCGTCGGGCAGGTTGGGCGATGGCTTGACGGGCAGGGAATAAGCCTGACCATGCCGCCAACCCTTGACCTTGACCACTTTCAGTGCGCATTGCCGCCCTTCCGGCAGCCAGCCTTGGCCGTTGATCATGCCGGCCAGTTCGCCCAGGGTGCAGCCGTGCAGCAAGGGAATGGGGTGCATGCCCACAAAAGAGCGGCAGGAGGGTTCCAACAGCGGGCCGTCCACATAGTCGTTGGGATTGGGGCGGTCCAGCACGACCAGGGTTTTCCCTTGCTCGCTGCAAGCCTCCATGACATAGTGCAAGGTGCTGAGATAGGTGTAGAAGCGGCAGCCGACATCCTGGATGTCGAATACCAGGATATCCACTCCTTCCAGTTGCGCCGCCGACGGTTTCTTGTTGTTGCCGTACAGGGAATAGACGGTGAGCCCGGTCAGGGGATCGCGGCCGTCCTGGATGGCGGCACCGGCATCGGCCGTGCCCCGGAAGCCGTGTTCGGGGGCAAAAATACATTGCGGGCGCAAACCGGCCCGGCTCAGGGTGTCGGCCAGGCTGATGCCGTCGATTTGGGCCGTCTGGTTGATGACCAGGGCAAAACGCTTGCCTTCCAAAAAGGGGAAATAGCTTTCGGTTTGCTGCGCTCCGCAAAGCAGGGGCTCTGCACCGGTCTGGACATTCTGGCGGGCGGCACTGCGGCAGGAGCAGGCCAGCAGGCAGACCAGGACCGGGACTAACATCAATCTTTTTGAGCGCATAGCGTTAAACAGAAGGCCTGAAAATTGGCAGGACAAAAATAAATAATTTCCTTTGCATGACAATTGGAATTATGGACCCAGTCGCACTTTTGCACAAATATCTCGATCCCAACCGGGAACTCTTCGAGATTGTTTACCGTCACAGCCGCTCTGTGGCCGACTTTGCCCTGGCTGTCCTGGACAGTCATCCCGCCCTGGCGGCCGACCGGCAGTTTGTCGAAGAGGCCTCGCTGCTGCACGACATCGGCTGTGTCAAGACCAATGCCCCGAGCATCTGCTGCTACGGCACCGAAGACTACATCCGCCACGGCATTCTGGGAGGCGAAATCTTGCGCGCCGAAGGGCTGCCCCGTCATGCCCGGGTATGCGAGCGTCACACGGGCACAGGCCTGACCCTGGCCGCCATCGAATCCCAGCACCTGCCCTTGCCCCCTCAGGACCTGAGCCCGGAAACCCTGGAGGAAGAGCTGATCTGTTTTGCCGACAAATTCTTTTCCAAGACCAAACTGGACCGGCAGCGCTCGGCGGCGGAGGCCCGTCAGAAACTGGAAAAATTCGGTCCGGAGTCGCTCGGCCGCTTCGATAATTGGTGCGAAAGGTTTTTATAATCACAGCCTTTTGTTGTAATTTTGTCGGCTTATAGACTAAGGTAATGTCGAAATTACAGCACCATCATATCGTCCGTTGGCTGGAAACCGTTTGCCTCATCTTATTGATGATGCTTCCTTTTCGTGCTGTAGCTCAGCGACTTGATGTTGATTCGACGCTCCTGCTCCCTGCCGATTCCACCTTTTTGCCTTCAGACAGCCTGCGGCTGCCCGTCCCCGATTCTGTTTCTGTCCATCCTGTCGACACGCTCTCCACGCAACAGAAGGCCGATACGGCCGCCAGTCCGAGGAGCGATATTTCCACCCTGACGGAAATCATCACTTTCAGCGCCTCCGACTCCATGACCATCGATGCCGACGGCATGGCCCATCTCTACAACAACGGCCAGGTGGTGTATGGCGAAATGGAGCTGACCAGCGGCTATATCAGGATGAACATGGACAGCTCGACCATCTATGCCATCGGCCTGCGCGACACCACGGGCGCTGTGACCGGCCACCCGGTGTTCAAGGACAAGAGCGGTGAATACGAAAGCAAGGGTTTGCGCTATAATTTCCATACCCAGCGGGGTATCATCACCAATGTGGTCACCCAGCAGGGCGAAGGCTATGTGGTGAGCGGCCGTACCAAGAAGATGGAAGACGATGCCATGTTTATGACCGATGGCAAGTACACCACCTGCGAAGACCACGACCACCCGCACTTCTACCTGTCGCTGAGCAAGGCCAAGATCCGTCCGGGCAAGAACATCGTGACCGGTCCGGCCCACCTGGTGGTCGAAGACGTGCATCTGCCGCTGATCATCCCCTTCGGCTATTTCCCCTTCACGTCGGAGTATTCTTCGGGTATCATCATGCCGACCTACGGCGACGAATTGTCGCGCGGTTTCTATCTCCACGACGGCGGCTACTATTTTGCCATCAGCGACTATGTCGACCTGGCCCTGACGGGCGAGATCTATTCCAAGGGTTCCTGGGGGGCGAGGGCCAGGAGCAACTACCGCAAGCGCTACAAGTATTCGGGCAGTTTCTCTTTTTCCTACCTGTTGACAGCCAACAGCGAGAAGCGTCTGCCCGACTATTCGGAATCCAAGAACCTGAATGTCACCTGGAGCCATTCCCAGGACACCAAGGCCAATCCCTACCGCACTTTTTCGGCCAGCGTCAACTTCTCGACCAGCGGCTACTCGCGCAATGATTTGTATGCCTACTACAATACGGAGGCCTTTTCCCAGAACACCAAGAGCTCGAGCATCAGCCTGTCGCAGCGCTTCCCCAACTTCCCGCTCTCGATCAGCGCCAGCATGAGCGTGTCGCAGCGCAGCAAGGACTCGACCCTGACAGTCTCGCTGCCCAACATGAGTTTCAGCGTGTCGCGTTTCTATCCTTTCAAGCGCAAGAACGCTGTGGGCCGGGAAAGATTCTACGAAAAGATCAGCATGAGCTATTCGGGTACCTTGGCCAACAGCATCAGCGAGGTCAAGGAACGCGACTTTTTCCATAAATCGCTGGTCCGCGACTGGCGCAACGGCATGCGTCACAGTATCCCCATCAGTGCCACTTTCACTGTGCTGAACTATATCAACCTCACACCGTCGTTCAACTACACCGAGCGTTGGTACACCAGCGCCGTCGATCGCAACTACGATCCGGTCTTGGACCAGGTGGTGGCCGACACCCTCTGGGGCTTCCACCGCGTGTGGGACTACTCGGCCAGCCTGAGTGCCTCGACCAAACTCTACGGTTTCTTCCAGCCCCTGCCGCAGATCTTCGGCACCAAGGTGAACATGATCCGCCATGTGCTCACCCCGACCCTGTCGTTTTCCTATCGTCCCGACTTCGGCCAGGAGCGCTACGGTTATTACGAGACGCTGGAATATACCGATGCCAAGGGCAAGGACCATTCGACCACCTATTCCCATTATGCCGGCTCCCTGTACGGCACGCCCGGCACCGGCAAATCGGGCATGGTCAACTTCAATGTGGCCAACAACCTGGAAATGAAGGTGCGCAATGACAAGGATACCACCGAAGAAAACTCCTATAAGAAGATCAGCCTGATAGACAACTTCTCGTTCGGCTCGTCCTACAACCTGGCGGCCGACAGCTTGAACTGGAGCAATATTTCGGCCAATATCCGTATCAAATTCGGGTCGAAATACACCCTGAACCTGAGCGGACAGCTGGATCCCTACACCTATGTGCTGAATAGTTCGGGCAATCCCGTGCGGGTCAATGTCACCCAGTTTGAGAAATACGGCATCCCCGGCCGGCTCATCAGCACGGGTACTTCCTTCTCATATACCCTCAACAACGATACTTTCAAAAAGAAGGACAAGGGCACTGCCAAGAAGACGCCCGGCACCGGCGATGATGCCTCGGACGGTGGCGAACTGGCGGCCGAGGGAGTCGGCCCGGCTGTCGAAACGCCCGTGGTCGAAGAAAAGCCCGATCCCGAGGCGGCGCTCTACAAGGAGTATTCGATCCCCTGGAGTCTGTCGTTGAGCTATACGCTGCGCTACGCCCGCTCCACCTTCAACAAGGAACGTTTGGAATACGACCACAAACTCACTCACAATCTCAGTTTCAACGGCACCCTTTCGCTGACGGAGAAGTGGCATTTCACCGCCTCGAGCAGCTACAATTTCGATGTGCACAAACTCACCACCATGAGCTGCTCGGTGAGCCGCGACCTGCACTGTTGGACCATGTCGGCCAGCTTCATCCCCATCGGCATGTACAAGTCGTACAATTTCTCCATCCGGGTCAAGGCCGGCGTGCTCCAGGACCTCAAGTACGAACAGCATCAGAACCCCCGCGACAACGCCATCTGGGGAGTCCGCTAAAAAAAGAATCTCTGCCAGTCGAGCTGACAGAGATTTCTTTTATCTGCAAAATCAAGATTTCTTAGTCGATGATGTCGAAACCGCAGTAGGGGACCAGCACCTTGGGGATGCGGATGCCCTCGGGCGTCTGGTTGTTCTCGAGCAGGGCGGCCACGATACGGGGCAGGGCCAGGGCGCTGCCGTTGAGCGTGTGGCAAAGCTGGGTCTTGCCTGTCTCGGCCGAGCGGAAACGGCATTTGAGGCGGTTGGCCTGGTAGCTCTCGAAGTTGGATACCGAGCTGACTTCCAGCCAACGCTTCTGGGCGGCGGAGAACACTTCGAAGTCGAAGGTCAGGGCCGAGGTGAAACTCATGTCACCGCCGCAAAGACGCAGGATGCGCCAGGGCAGTTCCAGGGCCTCGACCAGCGTCTGGACATAGGCCACCATCTTGTCGAGACGCTCGTAGGAGCGGTCGGGGTGCTCGATGCAGACGATCTCCACCTTGTCAAACTGGTGCAGGCGGTTCAGACCGCGCACATCCTTGCCATAGGCGCCGGCTTCACGACGGAAGCAGGCCGAATAGGCGGTGTTCTTGACGGGCAGGTCCTTCTCGTCGAGGATTACGTCGCGATAGAGGTTGGTCACGGGTACTTCGGCGGTAGGGATCAGGTACAGGCCGTCCAGGTTGGCCAGGTACATCTGACCTTCCTTGTCGGGCAGCTGGCCTGTGCCGTAGCCCGAGGCGGCATTGACCACATAGGGCGGCTGGATTTCCAGGAAACCCTGTTCGCGGGCACGGTCCAGGAAGAAGGAAATCAGTGCGCGCTGCAGACGGGCCATCTTACCTTTATATACAGGGAAGCCGGCACCGGTGATCTTGGCACCCAGCTCGAAATCGATCAGGTCGTATTTCTTGGCCAGTTCCCAGTGGGGCAGGGCGTCATCGGGCAGATTGGGAATGACACCGCCCATGCGCTCCACCTTGTTGTCGTCGGCACCGTAGCCTTCGGGCACGCTGTCGTGGGGCAGGTTGGGAATCAGTACCAGCAGCTCCTGGATCTTGTCTTCGGCCTGTTTCTTCTCAGCTTCGAGGGCTTTGCCCTTTTCCTTGAGCTCGCCCGTGCGTGCCTTGGCCTCGGCGGCTTCGTCCTTCTTGCCTTCTTTCATCAGCTGGCCGATAGACTTGGCCAGCTGGTTCATTTCGGCGGCGCAGGCGTCGGCCTGTACCTGGGCGTTACGGCGCTCTGCGTCGAGCGAGAGGATCTGCTCGATGATTTCTTTGGCGTCAAAATGTTTCTTGGCCAATTTCTTGATGGCTTCTTCCTTGTTTTCGCTGAGATACTTGAGTGTCAACATAGCCTTTATTTTAAATCTCTATAAGCGTCGAAGGCCGTCCTGAAGACAGCCTCCCTGGAAAATTAAAAAGTCGGGATGAGAAGACTCGAACTTCCGACCTCCACGTCCCGAACGTGGCGCGCTAGCCAACTGTGCTACATCCCGATTAAAAATCGGCGACAAAGGTAATGAAAGCCCTGTGAAATTCAAAATAAAATTTTGATGGCCGGATTCTACTCTGAGGTGCAAACATCAGAGTAGAATATTATTTTCCGTCATATACAACAGTGTAGTCCATTGCCTCCAATTCTTCCAAAGAGAGAACGTATAACTTGTCATAAATATTATTCTCAACAATTTGTTCCCATGAATGGCTAGAAAGAGTTGATTCCTTGAACACCAAGATGTTTAGTCTTTTCCCCTGTTCAAAATCTGATTTAAGGGCTGGAAATTTAATTCGTTTGTTTTTATCATGTAGAAGTCTAGGTTCACACACTGAATAACTAGCGGTCAAAATTGTATCGGACCCATCTTGAAAGACTCCTATTCTTTCATTTGATTTGTTAATAAGGTAATAATATATATCGAATTCCTCTCTCATTCCCGGAAAATCAATAGGACATCCTTGAAAACCGACACAACATATTAATAATAAAACGGTGTAAAAAATTTTCTTAATCATAGTTCATATGGTTTTGTCAGAATATAAAGAATAATGAAATCGAACCTAATGACAACATGGGTGCAACCACATCCCACATAGTAAATCTTGGATTTGAAACTGGACGAGAGCCACCCTGATAGTAAAAACCTGTTCGGGGGTTCAAGTATGGTGTACTTCCACCCAGTTCGCCGGCCGGGACAACAGAAGGAGGCACCGTATCCACAGGCTGCTGGCTGACACGGGCAGGCGGGGTAACAGCCAGCCGGAGCGTGGTGGATACACGGCCGATACGGTTGCCCGCTGCATCGTAGGCATACTCCACCTGATGCTGGGCGGAGGCATTAACCGTGAAACACAGCATAAGACTCATCCCCAGCAGACAGGCAAAATGATGAAATGAAACTTTTGCAAACATATTTCTCATTTGGGCAAAAGTAAATAAGCTATACTTTGTAACAAATAGCTTTAACAGATAATAACGAATAAATTAACACTTTTTGGCGAATGAATAATTTATAGGTGGTATAGGAAGAGCACCGTTTACTGCTCAACTGTAAGAGCGTCATCAATCAGTCATAATCGGTAAATCTCAATTCAAGATTCTGGGCCACTAGTGACAATATGCGATAGAAATACTCTGATTTTTGAGGCAAGATGCAGTTATATGATAAAAAACTCCACTCCCCTGTTGCGTAATTGAAAAACGCGTTGTACTTTTGTGCCCGTTAAAAACAAACCGATGGTGCCATAGCTCAGTCGGTAGAGCAAAGGACTGAAAATCCTTGTGTCCCTGGTTCGATTCCCGGTGGCACCACCGTCAAAGGAGACTCTCACGCAGAGCCTCCTTTTTTATACCTTCCCCCTTCATAGGTATCAAAAAAAGACCTCCCGCAGTATTACCGCAGGAGGCCTTGTTTATAATAGGTACAAGCCCTTGCTCAGAGCTTCGGACCGGCAGCAACCAATGCCTTGCCGGCGTCGTTGCCCGTGTACTTGACGAAGTTCTTGATGAAGCGTCCGGCCAGGTCTTTGGCTTTCTCTTCCCACTGGGCAGCCTTGGCATAGGTGTCGCGGGGATCCAGGATGCCGGGATCTACGCCGGGCAGGGCGGTGGGCACTTCAAAATCGAAGTAGGGGATCTTCTTGGTCGGAGCCGACTTGATCGAACCATCGAGGATGGCATCGATGATACCGCGGGTGTCGCGGATGGAGATGCGCTTGCCGGTGCCGTTCCAGCCGGTGTTGACCAGATAGGCCTTGGCGCCGCTCTTTTCCATTTTCTTGACCAGCTCTTCAGCATATTTGGTCGGATGCAGTTCCAGGAAGGCCTGGCCGAAGCAAGCCGAGAAGGTCGGCGTGGGCTCGGTGATGCCGCGTTCGGTACCGGCCAGCTTGGCGGTGAAGCCGCTCAGGAAATAGTATTTGGTCTGTTCCGGAGTCAGGATCGAGACAGGAGGCAGCACGCCGAAAGCATCGGCACTGAGGAAGATGACATTCTGGGCGTCGGGACCGGAAGAAACAGGATTGACCTTCTTGACGATCTTTTCGATGTGCTCGATGGGGTAGCTGACGCGGGTGTTTTCCGTGACGCTCTTGTCGGCGAAGTCGATCTTGCCGTTTTCGTCGAGGGTGACGTTCTCCAGCAGCGCGTCGCGCTTGATGGCGTTGTAGATGTCGGGCTCGGAGTCCTTGTCGAGGTTGATGACCTTGGCGTAGCAGCCGCCCTCGAAGTTAAAGACGCCGTTATCGTCCCAGCCGTGCTCGTCGTCGCCGATCAGCAGACGCTTCGGGTCGGTGGAGAGGGTGGTCTTGCCGGTGCC
>JAFSRR010000022.1 GCA_017446025.1 Bacteroidales bacterium
CATGCAAAATGCCTGGAAATGTTACAGTTGCTTCTGGAAAAACTCAAGTGCCTGTTGCTGCATGTCGCGGCTGAAGAAATGGGGCACGTCCCAGAGTTCGGTTTTCAGTTTCCAGTCGGCGCCCTGGCTGTCCCACACCTGGTGCATGATCTTGTAGGCGTCCTCCACCCCCTCGACGGGGAAGAGCTTGTCTTGCCGGCCGTTCATGAAATACATCGGCTTGGGGCAGGCGATCGAGGCCACGTCGGGATAGTCCAGGTAGCGGCGGATGTCGGGCAACAGCATGGAATAGGCGCTGCCGCCCTTGTTCTGATTGTTGGTGGCGGTCATCAGGTACTGGGTGGTGTTCATCCAGCAGACAGCCACCCCGGCCCTGACCTTTTCGCTGGCGGCGGCCAGCATCCAGGCCCGATGGGCGCCCATGGAATGGCCATAGACCCCGATGCGGCGGGCATCGACAAAGGGCAGGCGGCTGAGGAACTCGACGCTCTGCATGTCGTCGAAGGTGATCAGGCCGCACCAGTTCATGCCCAGCTGGAACAGATTGGAGGCAAAGGCCTGCTGGGCTTCGTAGGAAGCACCTTCCTTGCGGCCCCGTTCCCCCCAGAAGATGGCATCGATGCTGAGCACCACATAGCCGTTCTGGGCAAAAAAGTCGCCAGTGAAGACACCGTCGTAGCAGTTTACGGCCCAGCCTTCGGCCTCCTGCAGTTTCTGGGAATCAGCCTGCCCGATGGGACGGATCATCTTTTCCTTGCCGATGGTGAAACGGGCACCATGGTCGTGCAGGGCCACCAGAGCGGGGAAACGTCCCTGGCCGTCGGGCACCAGCAGATAGGCCGGAATGCGGCAATAGCCCGAGATGTCAAACACGATTTTCAGGGCCTGGTAGCCGTTGCGCTGTTCGCGCTCCAGGATCAGGTAGTCGAAGCTGCGGCTCGTCGGGGGCAACTGGCCCATGCAGTCGAACAGTTGTTGGCGGGCGGCTCTGCGCCAGCGGCCGAAGTCTTTGTAGCCGCTGTTGCGCCAGGCCAGCGGGAAGGTCAGGTCCTGTTTGATATCGTCCAGAAAGGCGGGCATCGCATTGAGCAGCCCGTAGGGCTCATAGTCGGGCATTTCATCCTCGCCCACAATGACGGTCTGCTGCGATTGGTTGACAGGGGCATTGTTTTGTGCCTGCAAGGGCAGGAAAACCAGCCACGTCAGGACAGTGGCGGCCAGGAGGGGTAGGATGGCTTTCATAGGGCGATAAGATAAAATGGAGTATCGGGACTACTGCCGGGCAGCGGCACGCTGGAGGGCGCGCAGCTGCTTGCGGGTAATCTTCACAATCGTACCGTGCTTGTGGCCTTTCGGTACGGAGATACGGTCGTCGGCCGGGGTGAAGGTGACAAAGTCCTTGGTGGCGGTGGCGCCATAGGTGCCGTTGCGATAGACATCGTAATAGATGATCCATTCGTCGCCGATCTTCACCACGCAGGGACCTTCCGAATAGGTCGGGGCGAAAGTCTCGGAAGGATTGCCGAAGGGGCCTTCGGGACTGGTGGCATAGGCGCAGAACAGGTTGCTGAAGCCAGGCTTGCGGTTGTCCTTGATGACCAGCACATAGTCGTCCTTGGCCCGCTTGACCAGATAGCCGTCGATGCTGTTGAAACCGCAGTCGTAGTAGGGCTGGGCCGGGGTGAAGGTCTGGAAGTCCCTGGTCTTGGTGTAGTAGGGACGATGGCAGGCATTGGAACCCATGCGGTCGGCTTCGGTGTAGTCTCTGGGGTGGATGCCCGACGACCAGATGACGAGGAATTCATCCTTTTCATCGTCATAGAAAAGCTCCGGTGCCCAGACATTGTTGGTGGCTGTGTCGGCCATGACTTTGATCTCGCGCTGCTCGCTCCAATGGATCAGGTCTTTGGAGGAGGCGTAGCCAAAACCCCTGCTGCCGCTCCAGGCAATGGTCCAGACCAGATGGAAGGTGCCGTCGGGGCCCTGGATCACGGAAGGATCGCGCAAGACGTGGGTGGGGCAGAACTTCGGCGTGACCTGACGGCCTGAGAAAGCGTCGGTGTAGGGCTCTTCGTTGCCGATCTGAGGGGCCATCCAGACACCGCCCAGGGTGTCCCAGTGGAACCCGTCCAGGCTGTAGAGATACTGCATGCCACGAACGGAAGGTTCGCGGAAGGAGGTGAAGATGTAGGCATCTCCCTTGGGGGTGCAGGAGCCGAAGACGGCTGCCACTGCCAGCATGCTGACGAAAATTCTGAATGCTTTCATAACGCTGTGGTTTCTTGATTGGCTCTATTTTATTTCCCAGGTTTCCAGGGTCTTGAAAAAGTCGTTCAGACACTTGACCTGGGGGCGTTTGGCCTGCACGTCTGCCACCTGGCGGCGCACTTCCTCTTCGTAGGTGGGTGCCTCCACATCGCGGATGACGCCCAGGGCGACGGGAAAGTCGGGACCGGTCATGGTGGCCAGCTTAAAGTGCAGGGTGTTGTCAATGCAATGGGCATCGTGGGTGAGGATGTTGTCCTCGGTGATGCCGTTCTGGCCGATGGTGACCACCTTCAGCTGGAAGCCGTCGAGCATCAGGCCCTTGTCGCGGTTGTTGCCGAAGATCATCTTCTCGCCGTGGCGCAGGTAGATGGTGCGGTCGGCACGGAACTCCTTTTCCTGGATGTCGCGGTGGGTGCCGTCGTTGAAGATGACGCAGTTGACCAGGGCCTCGACCACCGAGCAACCTTTATGGCGGGCGGCGGCCACCAGGGTCTCCTGGGAGTTCTTCAGATCGACGTCGAGCAGGCGGGCAAAGAACTGTCCGCGGGCACCCAGACAGAGTTCAGCCGGACGGAAAGGCTCTTCGACCGTGCCGTAGGGCGAGGATTTCGAGATGAAGCCCTTGGGCGAAGTGGGTGAATACTGTCCTTTGGTCAGGCCGTAGATGCGGTTGTTCATCAGGATGATGTTCAGATCGACATTGCGGCGCACGGCGTGGATGAAGTGGTTGCCGCCGATGGCCAGGCAGTCGCCGTCGCCGGTCACTTGCCAGACGGTCAGGTCGGGATTGGCGGTCTTCAGGCCGGTGGCGATGGCCGAGGCACGTCCGTGGATGGTGTGGAAGCCGTAGGAGTTCATGTAGTAGGGCAGGCGCGAGGAGCATCCGATGCCCGAGATGACAGCCATCTGGTCGGGGGCGACGCCCAACTCGGCCATGGCTTTGTGCAGGGTGTTGAGTACGGCATGGTCTCCGCAGCCGGGACACCATTTCACCTTGCCGCTGCTTTTGTAATCCTGGGGTGTATAGTTAGTTTCCATAGGGGCAGATAAGTTAGAATTGTGCAAGAACGGCCTCTCTGACTTCCTCGACCGAGAAAGGCTGGGCCTGTACTTTGTCGAACTGGCGGATGTCCAGCCCGGCGGGCATCTTCGAGCGCAGGTAGGCGGCAAACTGGCCGTTGTTCAGCTCGCAGACGACAATCTTTTTGTATTTGGACAAAACCTCGGCGGTGTTGGCCGGCAGCGGGTTGATGTAGTTGAAGTGGGCCATGGCCGTCTTCCTGCCCGCGGCGTTGAGCTCCTCGACGGCGGCATAGAGGTGGCCGTAGGTGCCGCCCCAGCCGACTACCAGCACATCGGCCGTGGGGTCGCCTTCCACCTTGAGCGGCGGGATGACCTGGGCGATGGCATCGACCTTCTTTTGTCGCAGGTCGGTCATGCGCTGGTGGTTTTCGGGATCGGTCGAGATGGCGCCGGTGCGTCCGTCCTTCTCCAGTCCGCCGATGCGGTGGGCGAAGCCTTTGCGGCCGGCCACGGCCCAGTAGCGGACGAAGTTCTTGTCGTTGCGCAGATAGGGAGCCCACTGGCCCTGCATTTCTTCAGGAACGAAGGGCGGCACGATGGCGGGATAGTCTTTCATGTCGGGGATGCGCCAGGCCGACGAGCCGTTGGCCAGGAAGGCGTCGGTCATCAGGATGACGGGCGTCATGTGCTCCAGGGCGATCTTGGCAGCCTGGAAGGCATAGTCGAAGCAGTTGGCCGGAGTGCTGGCGGCGATGACCACACAGGGCGATTCGCCGTTGCGGCCGTAGAGGGCCTGCAGCAGGTCGGTCTGTTCGGCTTTGGTGGGCAGGCCCGTCGAGGGACCGCCTCGCTGCACGTCGATGACCACCAGGGGCAGTTCGGCCATGACGGCCAGACCGATGGCTTCGCTTTTGAGGGCGATGCCGGGGCCGGAGGTGGAGGTGGCCGCCAGGTTGCCGCCGAAAGCGGCGCCGATGGCGGTGCAGACGCCGGCGATCTCATCTTCTGCCTGAACGGTCTTGACGCCCAGTTCCTTACGGGCGGCCAGCTCGTGCAGGATATCGGTAGCCGGAGTGATGGGGTAGCTGCCCAGGAAGAGCGGCAGGCCGGATTTCTCGGAGGCGGCAATCAGGCCCCAGGCCGTGGCCTGGTTGCCTTTCACGTCGGTATAGGTGCCTTTCTCCATCTTGGTCGGATTGACCGTGTAGGTGGAAACGGAGGCATGGATGTTGTGTCCGTAGTTGTAGCCGTCGGTCATCACCTTGAGGTTGGCCTGGAGCAGGGTCGGCTTCTTGCCGAACTTGTTGCCCAGCAGGTGCTCGGCCTGTTCGAGCGGCTTGTTGAACAGCCAGCAGACAAAGCCCAGGGCAAACATGTTCTTGCAGCGCAGGATGCTCTTGTTGTCCAGCCCGCTGTCGGCCAGACTGCTCTTGGTGAGCGAGGAAATGGGCACTGACAGGATCTGGGCGCTCTCGATGTTGAGCTCCTTGAAGGGATTGTCGGTCTTGAATTCGGCTTTCTCCAGACCGCTCTGGTCGAAAGTATCCTCGTCGATGACCACGACGGCATCGCGCTTGATGTTCTTGACATTGGTTTTCAGGGCGGCCGGATTCATGGCAATGAGCACGTCGGCCTGGTCGCCCGGGGTATAGATTTTCTGGGCACCGATGTGGACCTGGTAGCCTGAGACGCCGCTCAGGGAGCCCTGCGGTGCACGCATTTCGGCCGGATAGTCGGGGAAAGTGGAGATTTCATTCCCGAAAACGGCCGACAGGGTCGAAAACAAGGTGCCGGTGAGCTGCATTCCGTCGCCCGAGTCGCCACAGAAGCGAATCACCGCCTTGTCGAGGGTTTTGTTAGTTACTATCATTGGTACAGTTGTTTGATGGGGATTCCCAAAATGGGAATTCAGTGTGCAAAGTTAAAGTATTTTTCTGTAACTTCGCCTCGAAAAAATATGCTCAGTAACTGTCTTTAAGTACCTGATTTGATGGAAAAAGCATTTTTGATTCAGGAGATCGGGCGGCTGCGCAAGGAGAAAAACGCAGTGATCATGGCCCATTACTATCAGGAACGGGATATCCAGGAGGTGGCCGACTTCATCGGCGACAGCCTGGCCCTGGCCCAGCAGGCGGCCAAGACACGGGCCGACATCATTGTGCTGTGCGGAGTGCATTTCATGGGCGAGACGGCCAAGATCATCTGCCCCGACAAGAAAGTGCTGATTCCCGACCTGAAGGCCGGCTGCTCGCTGGCCGACAGCTGCCCGGCAGAGGCGTTGAAGGCCTTTGTCGAGGCGCATCCCGGCCACACGGTCATCAGCTATGTCAACACTTCGGCCGCCGTCAAGGCCCTGACCGACGTGGTGGTGACTTCGACCAACGCTGTGCAGATTGTCAACAGCTTCCCCAAAGATGAAAAAATCATCTTCGGCCCCGACCGCAACCTGGGCAATTACATCAACAGCCTGACCGGTCGGCAGATGCTGCTCTGGAACGGCGCCTGCCATGTGCACGAACAGTTCTCGCTCGAGAAGATCGTCGCCCTGAAAAAGCAGTATCCCCAGGCCGAATTGATCGCGCATCCCGAATGCAAGCAATACATCATCGAGCTGTCCGATTTCGTCGGCTCGACGGCCGGCCTGATCAAGCATGTGCAGAATTCTCAGTCGCAGCAGTTCATCGTGGCAACGGAATCGGGCGTGCTCATCGAGATGCAGCGGCGCTGCCCCGACAAGCAGTTCATTCCGGCTCCGCCCGAAGACAGCAGCTGCGCCTGCAACGAATGCTCCTATATGCGTATGAACACGCTCGAGAAAGTGTATCTCTGCCTGAGAGACGAAACTCCCGAAATCACCGTCGATGCCGGGATTGCGAAAAAAGCTTTGCGCCCGATCGAGCGGATGCTGGATATCTCAGCCAAAAACAACCTGTAATGAAGAAACTGGTATTTGCCACGCACAACAGCCACAAGACCGAAGAAGTGTCGGCTGTGCTCCAGGGAGATGTGGAGCTTGTCAACCTCTCGTCCCTGGGACTTCACGAAGATATTCCCGAAACCTCCGATACGCTCGAAGGCAATGCCCTGCAGAAGGCCCGCTATGTCTATGAGCGTTTCCACCTGGATTGCTTTGCCGACGATACCGGCCTGGAAGTAGCTGCCTTGGACGGCGGCCCCGGGGTCTATACGGCACGTTTTGCCGGCCCGGGTTGCGATTTCGACAGCAATGTGGCCAAGCTGCTGCGTGTCATGGACGGTGTCAGCGACCGCCGGGCCCGTTTCCGCACGGTCATCGCCCTGATCATGGACGGCAAGGAATACCTTTTCGAAGGCGTGGTCGACGGGGTGATCACCACCGGGCGCCGGGGCGCCAAGGGTTTCGGCTACGACCCCGTGTTCCAGCCTGAGGGCTCGCAGCAGACTTTTGCCGAAATGGGGGCCGATGCCAAGAACCAAATCAGCCACCGGGGCAGGGCCGTGAGAAAACTGGTCGATTTTTTGAAATCGGCAAAATGACATGTCTATGAACCAGCTTGCACACCTCTTGCGCTTTATTCGGCGGCAGCTGACGGCCATCACTTTGATGGCAGGCCTGTTGTCTGTCAGCGCCGCCGAGCCTGCGTTGGGCGAGTGGCGTTGCCATTTCTCCTACCGCAATGTGCAGCAAGTGGTCGCGGCCGGTGAAAAGGTGTATGCCGCGGCCAACGGCAAGCTGTTTTCCTACGAACCCTCTTCCCAACTCATAGAAGACTACAACGCCCTGACGGGCCTGCATGGCAGCGATATTGTCCACATGGCCTGGCACGGGCCGAGCGCCACGCTGCTGCTGGTCTATGGCGACGGCAACATGGACCTGATCAAGGACGACTATGTGACCGCGCTGTCGGATTACCGTGACAAATCCATCGCTGCCGACAAGACTGTGAACCGGGTGCGGATCTATGGTGAATATGCCTGCCTGGCCACCAATGTCGGGGCCTTGCTGCTGCATGTCGGCCGGCAGGAGATCAGCGAGACTTTCATGCGCCGCACGACGGCCGGGCTCTACGATCCGGTACAGGATTTCGCCATCCTGGGCAGCGACTATTATCTTCTGACCGCCACGGGCCTGTTCCGCGGACATGGAGGCGACAATCTGGCCGATGCCGACAATTGGGAAAAACTTACATTCCCCTCTTCGCTGGTTCCCGAGCGGCTGGCCGTCTGGCGGGGCAAACTCTGGGCTTCGGTCGGCACCGATGTCTATAGCCTGGAACCGGAGGGTTGGCTCCTGAAGCTGCGCTACAGCGTGGCTTTGGAAGACCTGGTCGTCTCTGAGGGTTGTCTGGTGATCAAGGCGGGAGGCTGCGTCATGGAGACGCGTGACGCGGAGGCGAAGCTTTTCAAATACGGACAGAACGCCCTCTCTTCCGGGATGGTCCTGCTGGATATTTCCATCGATGCCCGCAGCGGCGCGGTATATGCCGCCACCGGCAGCAACGGCTTGGCTGTTTATAGACTGGCTTCTGACGGCCTCTATTATCCGACGGAAAAGAGTCTCTATCCCAACGGCCCGCAAGTGGGCGTGGCCTGGAAAATGTTTGTCCGCGACGATGCCTTGTATGTCTCGGGCGGAGGCCGCTGGGGCGACCGCTACAACTGGTTGGGCGGGGTGATGTGTTTCAAGGACGATGAATGGACTTCGCTGGTGGAACCCTATCAGCAGATACAGGCCCAAACGGGTCTCCCCTTCCGGGATATTCTCAATATCGCCGTGGATCCGCGCGACGACCAGCATATTTTTGCCACCTCCTGGGGCGAAGGCCTGTACGAATTCCAGGACGGTTCGCTCGTCAAGCTGCACAGCCTGGACAACAGTCCGCTGGTGTCGTGTCTGGCCTCGAATCCCTATCGTTATGTGCGTGTGGACGGCGCTGCGTACGATGCCCAGGGCAATCTCTGGGTGCTGAATTCCGATCCCACCTTCTCGCAGGCCGGTATCCACATCCTCAAGGCCGACGGACAGTGGTTTTCGCCTTCTTATGCCAGTTTCCCCGCATCGGCACCTTCGCTCGACGGCATCCTGTTCCACAGCAACGGCCAGGTCTGGATCAATTCGGAGCGCAGCGGCAGCGGGTTGTTTGTGGTGGATACCAACGGCAGTTTGGAAAACCTTTCCGACGACCGCAGCCGCTGGATCCAAACTTTCTTTGACCAGGACGGTCGTACAGTCGATATTTTCACGGTCCACTGCATGGCCGAAGACCACAACGGCACACTGTGGGTAGGCACCACCCATGGGCCGCTGTTGCTCTACAATCCCTACCGCGTTTTCGACACGCAGCCGGTGTTCAACCGGGTCAAGATACCCCGCAACGACGGCACCAACGAGGCCGACTACCTGCTCGACAACGCCCGGGTGTATGACATCGCTGTGGACGGCGCCAACCGCAAATGGATGGCCACCGACAACGACGGGGTGTATCTCTTGTCGCCCGACGGTTTGGAGACGGTGCATCATTTCACCAAGGACAACAGCCCCCTGCCTTCGGACGTGGTCTATAGCGTGGCCGTGCACCCTGCGACGGGCGAAGTGTTCTTCGGCACCGAGCTGGGACTGGTATCCTACCGGAGCGATGCCACCCAAGGGGCAGCGGATTATTCCGAGGTGCATGCCTTCCCCAATCCGGTGCGCCCCGATTATGTGGGCCCGGTGGTTGTCTCTGGTCTGAAAGAAGGTTCGCAGGTGAAAATCACCGACATGAGCGGACGGCTGATGGCCGCCGGTACGTCGCTGGGCGGACAGTTCAGCTGGCACATCGATGCCAGCGAAAGCGGCCGCATCACCAGTGGCGTCTATCTGGTGCTGGTAGCCGACAGGGATGGCCAGGCGGGCGTGGCCACCAAGATCGTCGTGGTCAGGTAGTCCTTTTTATTCCCCGATATAGTAACTCAAGTGAGGCGGAATGTTGTAGGCGACATTCTGCCAGACCAGCCCCAGCCGGTAGACGGGGTCTTGCAGCAGCGTGACCAGCCGGTAAGGACTGGCCGTGGTGGTGCTGTAGATACGCAGTTCCTGGTTGTCACGGGTGCGGAAGATGACTTCTTCGCGCCAGTCACCCCAAAGGTCGCCGCTCAGGGCCGGGGTGGCCTTGGTGCCGTTGTTGGAGGTGCAGTCCTCCGCCCGGAAGATCTCTTCCAACTGCTCCGTCTGCCAGTTGTATTTGAAAATCTGGTTGCGGTCGAGCAGCTCGCGCTGCAGGTCGCCGTCCCACCAGATGCCGAAATTGCAGGAACGGGGCGTCCGCTCCGAAATGAGCTCGCCGCGGCAGTTGTACAGGCCGTAGATACCGCCGCCCAGCACCCAGCATTCGCTGCCGCGGTAGCGCGGATCGATGTCGAAGGCAGCCACCCGGCCCGGGCCCTGCACTTTTCTTTCGTACGACACGGCCACGCTGTCGGTGGGTACGTTCCAATAGATCTCGCCCGTGCCGGCATGGCGGAAATTCATGCCATAGGGGCCCACCGGTTCCTGGGAGTTGAACACCTCCAGTCCGGGCCGGTCGGGATCCAGGTCGCTCACGTGCATGGCATCGGCATGGCCGATACGGGTGCAGTAGAGTCCCCGGCCGTCGTGATCGACCACCATGTTGCCGTAGATGATTTCGTCACAGCCGTCGCCATCGACATCGGCCACACTCAGGTTGTGGTTGCCGTTGCCCCGGTAGATGTAGTTTTCGGGATGGTCGGGGTCGTCGCTGTCGAAGGTCCAGACAGGTGTCAGCTGTCCGTCGCGGTAGTTCCAGGCGGCCAGTACGTTGCGGGTATAGTAGCCGCGGCACATGACCAGACTGGGATGCTGTCCGTCCAGATAGGCCACACAGGCCAGGTAGCGGTCGGCGCGGTTGCCCTTGCCGTCGCCCCAGATGGCCTGCAGCTCTTCGGTGGTGGGGCGCAGCTTGTCGGGATGGCGGGGCGGATTGTAGGCCGTGGTGGCCAGGGCCTTGCCGCTGGCTCCGTCGAAAACGGTCAGGTATTCGGGACCGCTGAGGATGTGTCCTATGTAGGGAGGCTTCAGTTCGCGCCAGTCGGCCGTGGCATCGCCAATGATGTTCCCTTGCCCGTCGATGGTGCCGTCGGCTGTCTTGCAGGCCACTTCGGCCCGTCCGTCGCCATCGAGGTCATAGACCATGAACTGGGTATAGTGGGCGCCTTCGCGGATGTTCCTGCCCAGGTCGATACGCCAGAGCAGCATGCCGTCCAGCCGATAGGCTTCCAGCTTGGTCTGGCCGGTCAGGCCGCTGTGCGAATTGTCGCGCGGCATCATTTCCTGTTTGACGACGATCTCAAACTGTCCGTCGCCCGTCAAGTCACCCACCGAGCAGTCGCCGGGGGTGTGACCGGGCAGGGTTTGCAGGGGAACGGAAATATAGTTCAGCCCACTGCGACCCGCCGGCAGGGTGTAGAAACTACCCGGTTCGATACCTTCGGCTTGCAGGTCGGCCGGCAGACGGCTGCCGTGGGCGGCCACATAGTAGGTAGCGGGGCGGGAAGCGTCGTAGCGGGTATCCGTAAAGTTGGTGCCTGCTTTCAAAGGCCGGTCGTTGAGCTTGACAAAGCCCTTGTCTTCATATTTGTACAAATCGAAGGCCAGACGGTCGTTGTCGGTGCAGAGCAGCCGCCAGGAGACAAAGGCTTCGTGGTCGTTGATGGCTGTGGCAAAAAGCCCGCGGCCCAGCTTTTCGGCCTGGCGCGGCGACTGGGGCCTCATCTGCCGGCTGGCGGCATCCGTGCAACTGATTGCCAGGAGCATCAGCACGAGCATGGGGCACAGTTTCATCGTCATTGTTTTCATCTTTCCAAATATTTGGGAGGCGGATTGCTGCCGGTTATTTTCCGAGCAGGCGTTTGGCCAGGGCCACGGCACTGTTGGCATTGTCGCTGTAGCCGTCGGCACCGACCTGGTCGGCAAACTCCTGGCTCAGGGGAGCACCGCCGACCATGATCTTGACTTTGTCGCGCAAGCCGGCTTCCTCAACGGCCTGAATAACTTCCGGGATATAGTCCATCGTGGTTGTCAGCAGGGCGCTGATGGCCAGGATGTCGGCATGGTGCTCCTTGACGGCCTCGACATATTTTTCCTTGGGCACGTCTATGCCGATATCGACCACCTCGAAACCGCAGCCTTCCAGCATGGAGGCCACCAGGTTCTTGCCAATGTCGTGCAAATCGCCCTTGACCGTGCCGATGACAATCTTGCCCAGCGAGCTGATTTTCTGGCCCGCCATGAGCGGTTGGAGCAGCTGCATGGCCCCCTTCATGGCACGGGCGGCCATCAGGAGTTGGGGCACAAAGACTTTGCCGTTTTGGAATTGCTGGCCGATTTCGCCCATGGCCCGGATCATCTGTCCGTTGATGATGTCCTGGGGCTGGAGACCGGCCTCGAGCGCCACTTTGGTGGCGGCTTGCGCTTCGGGGAGCTTGCCCTTCAGAACGGCGGTGAACAGTGCATCTTCGGCCGTCGGATCGAAAGCCTGGGCGGCAGGTTTGCCGGCCATGGCCACCCTGGGGGCAGCCTGGGGTGCGGCGGCGGGTTGAGAACTTGCTTGTGAAGGTTTGTCGGCAGCGGCCGGCTGCGCAGCTGCGGGCTTTTTGCCCGGTTCACGCGGACCGACCCATCGGCCGTCGTCGGTTTTGACCAGTTTGGCGATTTCCCTGATGTGGGTGTCTTCCGTGCCGCAACAGCCGCCGACAATGTTGACCACACGGTCTTGGACGAGGGGCCGGACGGCCTGCTGCATCATTTGGGGTGTCTGGTCGTACAGACCGTCCTTGTTGGGCAGGCCGGCATTGGGGAAGGCAATGATATATTGCGGCAATTCATCGGCCATTCGGCGCAGGAAAGGCAGCATCATTGCGGCCCCCAGCGAGCAGTTCAGGCCCACACAGGCGACGGGTTCGCCGGCCAGTGATTTCATATAGGCCATCAGGTCCTGCCCCAGCATGTTGAATCCCTTGGGATCCTTCATCGTAAAGCTCATCAGGATGGGGATCTCGCGACTGGCCGCCTTCATCATGGCTTTGGCGGCGTCAAGTGCTATGCCGGCGTTGGCCGTGTCGAAGATGGTCTCGATGAGCAGGGCGTCCACACCGCCTTCGATGAGGGCAAGCGCTTGTTCTTCGTAGGCGGTCTGCAGCACCTGCGCATTGACCTCGTTGAGACTGACGCATTTGGAGGTCGGACCGATACTGCCGGCCACATAGATGCGGCGGTCTGCCGTGGTGTACATCCCGGCCATCGAACGGGCGATGACCGCGGCGGCCAGGTTGATTTCCCGGACCTTGTTTTCTATGTGGAAGCCTTGCAGGGAAACGCGCTGGGCGTTGAAGGTGTTGGTCGTGACAATGTCGGCCCCCGCCTCGATGAAGCGGCGGTGCACATCGGCTACAACATCGGGCCGGGTCAGGCACAAAAGGTCGTTGCAGCCTTTCAGGTCGGTCTTGTGGTAGCGGTACTGGGGACCGCGATACTCGGGTTCGCCCAGCTGATACTGCTGTATGGTGGTGCCGGTGGCGCCGTCCAGCACAAGGACGCGTTTTTTCATCGCCTCGACAAGGCCCTCCTGACTTTTCCTTGAAGGACTCTCCACCTTGATGACGGGCGACTCCTTGCGACAGTTGCCACAGCTTTTGGGACGGTATTCCTCGATGATCTTTTCGGCCTGTTCTATCTCGCGTTCGTTGTGGAAATTCATTTCGAGATGGACGCCGTCGGGACCGATGGTATCCAGCAGCGGCTTGATTTCATCGACTTCCACCCAGCAGGCCATCAGGCTCTTGCCGCCGGCCAGGATCTTTTTGTAGAGATCGTACCACTTGGGACTGCCGCCTTGGGGCTCGCCCACACCGGGTGTCCATTGGATGGCGTTGAGTTCCTCTATTTCGAGCAGGGCGGGCAGATGCCGCATGGCGCCCACGCCGTCGAGATGATAGAGCGTGTAGGGAATCTTTTGGCACTGTTCGCGCAGGTAGGGCTGGACAAAGCGACGGTAGTCTTCTTCGGAGATCATCGTCGAAATGTCGCACTGGATCTTGCTCATCTTGCCGGGTGCCCAGGACGAGAAATAGCAGAAAGCCATCTCATCGCCTTCGCGGATGATTTCGTAAAGCTCGTCGAATACCCGGAAATAGATGTCGTTGATGCGCTGCATCTGTTCTTCCACCCATTCGGGCTGCATGAGCAGGTCTTCCAGCACTTTGTCCGTCCCCTTCAGGGCGGCCAGGATGTCGAGACCTTCCATCAGGTCGGGCATGCCCACGTAATAATGGCCCTGAGCCTTCTGCTTGCAAGCCTTGAGCAGGTCTTTGTGCAGTTTCCAGTTGGGATGGTTCTCATCGAAGCGGACCTGCCCGTCAAAATGGGGATCGGGATGGATCCAGATGGTATCCTCGCCACCTTCGAGCACACCGCCCAGGATGGCGGCCAGCGAACCGGGACCGAGCTGGGTGTTGGCCACCGGCAGGATATCGGCTTTCAAACTGCTGTGGGCTACATACCAGTCGAGGTAGTCGGCCCGCCATTGCGGATCGAACCACTTCTGGTTGAGATCGGCCGGACCGGCAGGCCGGGGCACGTCGGCATGGGGCTTGACACCCTCTTGCAGATGCTCCCACATGTTCAGGACTATGCCTTTATGGTTCCACCAGTCGATATATCGCTGTTTGGTCGTCTCGAGATCGGGCTTCCAGGTATTCATCGCAGTCGTGTATTAACAAGTCTTGTCGGTGTGTCCGACGACTGCAAAAGTACTTCTTTTCTCCGAATTAGTGCGGAGGCTGGCTTATTTTTCAAAAAAACACTATCTTTGTTCTCCCGAAAACCGGACGGAAATGTTGGAAGTAGAAGACACTGGATTGGTACTGAGGACCGAGAACCTGGTCAAGCGTTACCGCAAACGCACGGTGGTGGACCATGTCTCCATCGAGCTGCACCAGGGGGAGATCGTCGGTTTGCTGGGCCCCAACGGCGCCGGCAAGACGACCACCTTCTATATGACCACCGGCCTGGTGGTGCCCAACGAAGGCAGGATTTTCCTGGGCGACCGGGATATCACGGGCTATCCGGTCTACAAGCGGGCACAGGCCGGCATCGGCTACCTGGCCCAGGAAGCTTCCGTATTCCGCAAGATGACCGTCGAGGACAACATCCTTTCCGTGCTGCAGATGACCAAGTTGTCGCGCGAGGAGCAGAAGGAGCAGTTGGAAAGCCTGATAGCCGAGTTCCATCTGACCAAGGTGCGCAAGAACCTGGGCGACCGTCTGTCGGGCGGTGAGCGCCGTCGTACTGAGATTGCCCGCTGCCTGGCCATCAGCCCGAAATTCATCATGCTCGACGAGCCTTTCGCCGGTGTCGATCCCATCGCCGTGGACGACATCCAGTCGATTGTGGCCGGACTGGTCAAGAAGAACATCGGCATCCTCATCACCGACCACAATGTCCGCGAGACACTCTCCATCACCGACCGCGCCTATATGCTGTTCGATGGCAAGATCCTCTTCCAGGGTACCCCGGAGGAACTGGCCGCCAACGAAACGGTTAGGCGCAACTACCTGGGTGTCAATTTCGAATTGACACGCAACCACGCAGTCGAACGCGACGAACATGGCAACCGCCTGCGTCGCAAGGAAGACTGATTACCCTTCAAAAAACAGATTTAGACGTATTCGTCGCCGACTTTCATGCCGGCGTCGATGACGAACTGGCGGATTTCCTGCTCGTCGTCTTTTTTGCAGATCATCAACACGTTGCCCGACGAAGAGATGATGTAGCCGTCCATTTTCTGCACAACGGCCAGTTGCCCTTCGGGCAGGGTGATGATATTGTCGTGGCTGTCGTAGCAGAGTGCTTTGCCCTTGAGCACCGAGTTGCCGTTGGCGTCCTTCTCGGCCAGCTCGTGCAGCGAGCCCCAGGTGCCCAGGTCGGACCAGCCGAAATCGCCCATCTGCACATAGACATTGTCGGCTTTTTCCATGATGCCGTAGTCGATGGAAATGTTGGGGCAGGACGGGAAGATCTCTTTGATGAAGTCATTTTCACGCTCGGTGTTGAACAGGCCCAGGCCGGTGTTGAAAGGCGTGGCCACTTCTGGCAGCAGGCGGTTGAAGGCATCTAGGATGGTCTGGACATTCCAGATGAAGATGCCCGAATTCCAGAAGAAGTCGCCGCTGGCCAGAAATACCTTGGCCAGTTCCAGGTTGGGCTTCTCGGTGAAGGCTTTCACCTTGGTGAAATTGCCCAGCTTCTCGTGCGAGGCCTGGATGTAGCCGTAGCCCGTCTCGGGCCGGTTGGGCTGGATGCCGATGGTGAGCAGCACCGGTTCGCGGGCGGCAAACTCCAGTCCGTCACTGATGCAGGAAAGGAATTCCTTTTCCTTGAGTATCAAATGATCGGAAGGAGCCACGATGATGTTGGCCTGTGGGTTGATGGCCCGGATATGGTGGGCGGCATAGGCAATGCAGGGGGCCGTATTGCGTCGGCAGGGTTCCAAAAGGATCTGTTCGGGCTTGAGCTCGGGCAGTTGCTCCAGGGTGAGCTTGTCGTAGAGCTGGTTGGTGGCGATGAATATATTCTCCACCGGCACGACTTGACGGAAACGGTCGAAAGTCTGCTGGATGAGCGAGCGGCCCGTGCCGAAGAAATCGAGGAACTGTTTGGGATATGAACTGCGGCTGGCAGGCCAGAAACGGCTTCCGATGCCGCCGCTCATGATGACGCAATAGTTGTTGTTCATAGTCGTATCAAAAAGTCCGACAAGATACGAAAACTTTTGAACATAACTATGCCTCTTACTTTTTCTTTTTAGAAGATTTCTCCTGCTGCTTGGCCTCTTTTTCCCTTTCGACAGCCTGGCTGTGCGGTTCTTCCCAAAGACCCTCGGTGATGTCTTTCAGCTCTTTTTCCAAGCGCTGCTGCTCGGCGGCGATCTCCTCGGGCGTGGTGCAGTAGTCCATGATGTTCTGGTTGAGCAGATTGGACACCTTGTAGATGTCACCCTTGTATTGATGGCGGGCCAGGTAGTCGTAGGTGGTCATGTTGTCCAGAGCGTTGTAGCTGCTGGTGCGGAGGCTGTTGCCGGCCAGCAGGTCGCCTGCCTCGTCGAAGGGGACCCAGAAGAGCGGATACTTGCGCGTTTCGCCCGTCTCGTCTTCACGGACCAGCACCGGGCAGAGACTGATGATCTTGGTCCGGATGGAAGAGGTGTTCTTGTCCATGTACCAAAGTTCCTTGATGTAGTACAGCGTCACCTCGTTGCTGGGGATGTCGGCCGTCTCGACCACATAGACCGTGTCTTTCGGATTCTGGGCACTGGTCTTGATGTCGAAGGGAATCCAGAAACGGTTGAGCAGCTCGTCGAATTTCACCTTGTATTCATCGGTGAAAATCTCTTTGCCGTCGAGGTAGTCATAGACCTTGAGCTGGCCGTTGGAAACATTCTCGAAAAGCAGCGAGAACAGGTTCTTGTGCTCTCCGTCGGGCTGGGGCGGGTAGTAGAGCGGAGCGTTTTCTTCGCGTGTCAGGTCGAGCATGCGGAAGACCTCGCGCTGCCAGGTAACCCGGTCGGTGGGAACCTCTTTGACCTCGGCGGCGTCCTTACCCGTCTTGGCGGCGGACTTGTCGGCCGTCACGGCACTTGTCTGACGCGGGGCGGCGGTCTGCCGTCCACCTCTGGGCTGTGCCGACAGCAGGCCGGTGCCCAATATCATGATGAAAAGACTGATAATCAGATTTCTGGTATTCATAAGACTAAACTTAATTGATGATTATTTCCATAGGAGACAGCGTCTGCTCGATCTTGTCCGGTCCGATGGCACGGATGCGGGAGATGAAGAAGCGTTTGCCGCGTCCCAATGCGCGTATCTGGGATTTCTGACGGGCAGAGAATTCGGCCCCTTGCGAGACTTCGACGTTGGTGTTGCCCATCGAGTCGTAGATGAGTGTCTCGAAAGAGAGCACCGTGAAGTTGACATCCAGCAGGTCGTCGTCCAAGGCGGCGATGATGCCGGGAGCGTCCATGATGTTCTTTTTGGCAAAGGCTGTGCCGCCGCGGTATTTCCTGGTCACACCGCTTTCGTCCTTATATTCGATGAAGGCGCGCGGTTCGGGCAGCGGACGCACGCGGAAGGGCATGCGGGCGACATTCTGGCTGCGGCCGTCCATGACGGCATTGACCGTCACCAGGCATTCCTTGTTGATGTCGGTCGGGGTGGCGATCCAGGCGTTGCCGGCCCGGCGCAGCGTACCGTTGTTGACCGAGGCCGATACCTGCTGGTCGGGCACACCCGGTACGGAGATGCTCAAGCGGTTCTCGATACCGGCATAGAGCACATTCATCATGGTGTTCGACACAGTGGCGGTGGGTTCGACCACCGTGTATTGCTCGTCGAAGGTGTAGGTGCGGACCGAGCCGTCGCCGTGCTGCAATTCGATGTGTCCCTTGACGGGGAAGGTGCCCACCGAAGTGGTGTGGATTTCATACAGTCCGTTCTTGTCGAGGGGCAGGGGCTGTCCGTTGACAAAAATGTGGGGGCGCTGCGTGGAGTCTTCGGCCGACAGTACGATGTTGGCCCGGTAGGCGTTGCCGCGCACGATATTCTGCGAGTTGGGAATCACGTAGGCCTTGATCTGGTTCACGCGGAAGTCGCCCACGTCGATGTTGCTCGTCAGGGTGTGGAGCACTTCACCTTCGGCATAGCGGATATCGTTCTGTAGTTTGGAGAAGAAGGTGAGTACGGCGCTGACCGGCATGTTGTCGAACATGGAGGTCTCCCAGTCCAGGCCCTGGGCCTTGGCTTTCTGGGAAGGTTCGGTCGAGAAGTTGTCCATGATGACTTTCTGCTTGAGGCTGTCGGAGATCATGGCGGTGATGTCTGTGCGGAAACGTTCCATGGATTCGGCCAGCTGGCGGCCGGCATGCCCCGTGGGAGGCAGCATGACGAAGGCCGGTGCATTGACATCTTCCTGTTTCTTGATATGATAGATATCTGCGTCGCGACCGTCGGCTTTGCGGGCAATCTGCCATTTGAGGTCGTCCACATACTGGTACATGGAGTCGGCCATGGCCTTGAGCTCCTGGGCCCTTGCATACCATTCACCGCTCTTCTCGGGATTTTGCTCGTAAGAAGCGGTCAGGTCGTCGTAGAGCGACTGGTTCTGAGCCTGGGAGTTCTGCGTGCTTCGCAAAAGACTGTCCTCGACCATTTCGAAACCGCCCAGTACATCCGATGATACGTTGAGTGCCAACATGCAGAGCAGCATGATGTACATCAGACCGATCATTTTCTGTCTCGGGGTCTCTGGTGCATTCGTTGAAGGCATAATCTATTGTTTTAAGCTAGATCAGTTGTTTTCTTTCTTTTCGTCCTCGTCCTGGGCCTCGGGATGGATGCCCGTGAAGGCCTGGCCGGCCATCATGGCCTGCAGCATGCGGGTGTAGATCTGGTTCAGGCTGGTCAGGTTGCCGGCCATGGCTTCGGTCTCCTTGATGAAGCGGTCGCTGTCGTCGGCCGAACCTTCGTACATATCCTTGATGTTGAGCAGGCTCTTGTTGATGCAGTCGATGGTGTGGATCTGCGAACTGATGTCCTTGAGCTGGATTTCGTAGATGGTGTTGAGGCCCTTGAGGTGCAGATTGAGCTTGTCCATCTGCTCGGCATATTCCTTGAGGCTGTTCTCCAGCGTCTTGGTCTCTTCTTCGCTGATGTTGATCTGCGGGAGGCTCCAGTCTGCGGCGGCCTGGCCATGACCCATGGCGACGGCGGCGCGGATCTCCTCTTCGACGGTCGAGGCCTGGAGGCCTTCGTCGCTGTTGTCGGCAGCACCTTCAGCAGCGGGAGCGGCGGGGATGCTGCCCGGGGCAACCGGCTGGCCGCCGACGGGAACGCCGATCACCTGTACCACGGTGCCGCCACCTGTACCACCTGCGACAGGAGCTCCTGCAGCAGGGGCAACTGTTGCACCTTCCACGGGTGCACCGGGCATGACACTGCCGGCCATCGGTACATTGGCCACCGGTCCGTTGATGAGGGCCTCATTGCCGATGAAATAGGGCATATCCTGCGGATTGCCGCTTTTCAGGATGGGGAAGACGCTCTCCCAATGGTAGTTGCGGAAGGGAGGCTCGAAGGCCGAGATGGCAAACATCAGCACTTCCGTGCCCAGACCTACGGCCAGCATGATGTTGGCGCCGTCGAGGTGCAGGATTTTGAACAGAGTTCCCAGGATGGCGATCGAAGCGCCGAATCCGTAGAAGAAATTGAATAAAGTCTTGCCGCGGTAGCTAGCCAGGAACTTTATGAAGTTGGATTCTTTTCTTTCTGACATGATATGTGACTGTTTTATTATTTATCTATGGTGTTGGTTTTAGCGGCTGCTGCCTCCGCCGATCTGGCTTCTGACACAGCGGAAACCGATATACGAGCGGGTTTCGTTCTGGTATTCGTAGCTGCGGGTGCCGACCTGGATAAACTGGGCGGCATCCTTCCACGATCCGCCTCTGACCACTTTGCGGGTGGCGATGTAGGGATCGTCGGCGGCCAGGCGGCGGTCGTACTGCGGGTTCAGATCGTTCATGGCTTCGTAGGCCGAAGCGCTCCAGGTGGTCGAAGTCCATTCGGCCACGTTGCCGGCCATGTCGTAGAGGCCGTATTCATTGGCCGGGAAAGAAGCCACCTTCGACGGAATCAGGCTGCCGTCGCGGGTATAGTCGCCTTTCTGCGGCTTGAAGTTGGCATAGTAGCACCCTTTTTCCGTATCGGCATAGTCGCCTTTCCAGGGGAAGCGGGTCTCCTTTTTCTGACCCCGGGCGGCATATTCCCATTCGGCTTCGGTGGGCAGACGGTATTCGAGCACTTCCTGGCCGCGGGGGATGAGCACCTTGTTCAGGTTGCGCGTGCGCCAGTGGCAGAAGGCACGGGCCTGTTCCCACGATACACCGACCACGGGATGGGCCACATAGCCGGGATGCGAGAAGTAGTTCTTGAGATAAGGTACATTGTAGCTGTTCTCAAAGTCGTTCACCCAGACAGTCGTGTCGGGATACACCTCTACTATATAGGTGTTCAGGAAATCGTAGCGCGAGCTGAGCGGACGGGTGATGGTCTGGCGCACCACATGGCCGTCTTCGTCGATCCAGGCGGTGTCCTTGGTGATCATCACGTCGGGCAGGCTGTTGGCATCGATGTCGGTGTTGCGGGTGCGGCGGGCTTTCTCAATCTGGTTGGCCCGACGGGCGGCCTGCTCGTAGTCGTACCATTCGTAGCGGTAGGTGACCCGGTCGGTCCGGAGCCTGACACCGCCCAGGATGGGATCGTACTCGCGCAGGTAGTTCAGGGCCGAGAGCTCTTCCTCGGTGGCACGCTTGCGGTCGGGAATGGACAGTTTCCAGTTGAGGTAAGGGGTGATGGGCTCGCCATCGGCATTCTCGGTGATCATGTATTCCTCGTTGCCGCCATAGGCCGGATCGGCCAGCTTTTCACGGGTGATGGAGTCGCAGACCCACTTGATGAACTGTTTGTACTGTCCGTTGGTGATTTCGGTCTCGTCCATCCAGAACGAGCCGACCGAAACAGACTTCGAGGGAGTCTGGGTGCCCCAGACGCTGTCGGGAGCCGACTGTCCCAGCTCGAAGGAGCCTTGTTTTACGAGTACCATGCCGTAGGGGTTGGGTTCGCTCCAGGAGGAGCCTTCCACGCCCGTCAGTTCACCGTTGTCATAGAACGAACCGCAGCTGCTCAGCAGCAGGCCAAGCAGCAAGGCACTTCCTATGGTCAGATTCTTTCTCATAGTCATAATATTCGAATACTTTTCTGTTTCTTGTTGAACCTATTGGTATCTATCTTTTTGCGATAACCTATAAATACTTCGTGCGAGCCGCTCGTGGGTGTCATCGTGATGTCGTAGGAATAGCCTATCGACAGTCCGAAGTCGAAGGTGGTCCCGACCAGGATACCCAGGGCGCTCCCCGGCCTGAAATCGAGACCGCCCCAGTATTTTTCGGTGTAGCGGACGATGGCCGACAGATCTGTCTGGACGGCTACCAGGTCGCTCATCACCAGCAACGAGGGCTGTAGGGACAATAACGGATTGCGGAGCTGTATATTGTATCCGCCCGTCAAATAAAGTGTGCGTGTCACGTTGAAACGGGTGCCTTCGGTCTCGGCTTCCCCCTCCTTCTGCTTGAGGTTGATGTTGCCGCCCAGCACATGAGAACACGACAGGCCGGCATACCACTGTGAGCGGTTGTACCAGGCCCCGACGCTGAAATCGGGGATCATGCCTTCGATGGCGCCCGTCGGGATGGAAGCGTCGGCCGTGGTGTGATAATCACTGTTGGGGATGTAGATGCCCGAGGCATCGAAATTTTCTTGCAGCAGGCCGCCCTGAAGGCCCAGGCTGAGGGCGCCGCCCCAGAGTTTTTTCTTGTAGGCGAACTGCAGTTGCAGCCACTGGGTGCGGAACAGGCCGATGCTCTCGTTGAGCATGAGCAGGCCGATGCCGCTCACCCGGTTGCCGATGAGCAAGGGGCTGCCCACATGCAGGCCGAAAGTGCTGGGAGCGTTTTTGACATCGGTCCACTGTTCGCGGAAGGTCAGATGGACGTTCAGGTCGCTGTTCAGACCCACGGCTCCGGGATTGTACAGCCCCGGATTGAACATATATTGGGTCCACTGCCCGTCGAACTGGGCCCGGCCGGCCAGGCAGCATCCTACGAGCAACAGCAGCGTGATAAGTGTTTTCTTTCCTTTCAGCACAGTGTTCTATTCTCTTCGCGAAACAGTAAAACGCAAAACGATGGAAAAAATTGTGCCGGGCAGCATGGTTTTTTGCTGTCCGGCACTTGTTCAAAAAAAATCGTCGGCAATAGGAACGTGGTTTTTACTAGATCAGGTCGGGCAGCTGATCGGTGCTGAAGTACGGTGTTGCAGCCTCCTGTGCCGATGCAAAAAATGTGGCCATTGTCGAAACAATGGCCACCAAAAGTATCTTTTTCATCCAATTATGGAATAGTATTTTTAAAGGTCGATGCCCAGGCCGATAAACAGACCCGAGCTGGTGGTCTTGATGTTGTCGTTGTTGTTCAGATCGAGGAAGCCCATGCGGTATCCGCCGAAGAGACGATAGGCGGCATAGTGTAGCTCAACACCGACGGTTCCACTCAGGTCCATGCGGTTGTAGGCGGTGCCGTCGTCATACATGGGGTAGTCGGTTTCGGTGACAGAGGTTGCACCGAGGACGGTGGCTGTGGTGGTGACGTGGGTGTTGCCAGAGAGGGCATAGCTGAAGGTGGGGCCTGCGAAGGCAACCAATTTGGCGTCACTGTTGAGGTTGATGCCGTAGTTGAACAATACGGGGATGTCAAGCATCAACTGTGTTTCTTTGCTCTTGCTGTCTCCGGTGACGACAACGAAATTGGCGCTGCCCGTCGACTGCTTGATATTGTAGCGTGCCTGTGCTCCCAGCGACAGACCCAGGTAGCCGTCGAAAGAGTGGTTGTAGGAGAGTCCGGCAAAGAAACCGGCCATCTCGGCGGTCGTTTCGGTGACGGTGCTACCTACAGTGGTTTCGGTGGAGTAGGTGACAGGGGCGTAACCCACATTGACACTCAGCTGGGCGTAGGCCTTGCCGGCGAAGATCATAACTGCTGCCAGGGCAGCCATTGCAATAGTTCTTTTCATACTGTTGACAGTTTAAAATTAGTAATATGAGATACTTGCAATCGAACATGCGGCGTGCCTCCGCACCCCGACAGCCACAAAGATAAATAATTTTTTTATCATATCATCCTATGCCGGTTTTCGGATTTTAGATAGTTTCATGGTGCAGCCGGTTTTGCAGCTTCGCCCTTCGGGCCTGCAGAAGCTGACGGCGCCGGGCTACTACGGGCTCCTCCAACTCCTAAACGGCGGACTCGGCATTTTTAGCCGCCCCAAGGCGTCTAACATGCCTCAAACAGACGCCGTTCTTAACGGAGCCTCCCGGAGCCCTGCGCTTAACGCCCGGCTTCCGATGCTTCTTCCACCCCGGAAGAGCTCATCTCGCAAAGCCCGGCTGAAGCGGATTCACTGTAGCATGCCTACGCACAATACAGCTGGCGTTGCAGCTCAAAGTAATGAGTTCGCATATCGGCAGCAGACATTTTCAGTCTTTGTTTAGCATCACTCATCGAATTGAACTTGATGTTTATAAAGGTCTTCAGATTGTCAGACCCCAGTTCCTTAAAGCCGTTGCTGACATAGTACTGCAGGATAAGGTTGTCAAATTCACGCTGCTCCTTGTTCAGTGAATCGACATACCGTTTCTTTACAAGCTCAACCCTCTGGGATCTCTCGATAGGCGTTGAGTCGTATGCAATGTACTCAAGCACATCGAGCAAATCGCACTTCTGCATTTTCAGCATATTTCTCAGGAGATTCAGCTTGTCTTCCGCAAAACCAGCTTCATCAAGTGTTTTCAACAGTTGTTCGCGGGTTTCAGGGTTAGACCATTTTTTCCGCAAATCATCTTCGCCAGAGAAGAAATCCGGAATCCTACCAAACAGTTTCTTGATATACTCATCAAGAGTGATGAACTCATCACCATAGAATATCTTCTGCTCCCACGTAGTTTCAAGAGACAGTCTTCTTCCGTTGGACAACTTGACATCTATAGTGTTGGTTTTAGGTCCTTCGCACGTACAGGGCAGATTGCCACATATAGGACACGGCCTTGGCTCATCACCATCACGAACCGAGCCTGGGCCGTCTACCTGAACATACGGCTTCTTGTGACAAGAACAAGGCCAGTTGCCGCATACAGGGCAATATTGGTCGCCATCCCAATCGGGATCCTTGAACATCTCGCTTGCTCCCACAAAGTCATAGATGGTGAAATAATACTTCTTGTCAAACAAGCGTGTACCACGTCCGATAATCTGCTTGAACTCCACGATATTGTTTACCGGACGCATCAATACGATGTTGCGCACATTGCGGGCATCGACACCGGTACTCAATTTATACGATGTGGTCAGAATAGTTGGCAACAGCTTTTCGTTGTCCTGGAAAGTTCTCAACGTCGCTTCTCCCACTTCGCCGTCATCAGCCGTAACGCGCTCACAATAGTTGTTGGCCGGACGCCGCTTGTGCTTGTTCACCATATCACGAACTATCATGGCATGTTTTTGTGTGGCGCAGAAGATGATAGTCTTATCGTCTGGGTCAATCTTCTTCAGTAACTCTTGTACGCGATGTTCGTCACGTTCCTTAATCTGGATTCTGCCATTATAGAAGTCTGACTCCGAGTATATCTTTTCCGGGTCTATTTCCCCACTCTTTACGATGTCGCCTTCCTGATACTGGTAGTCGTCTATGTTGCTCGTAGAGATGTCAACACGGAAGGGAACCAGGAATCCGTCTTCGATGCCTTGTTTCAGAGAGTAGGTATATACAGGATCTCCAAAGTAAGCGTAGGTGTTGGCATTGACGTTTCTTTTGGGTGTGGCGGTCATACCGAGTTGATATGCGCTGTCAAAATACTCCATCAACTTTCGCCACTCGCTTTCGTCATTCGCTCCACCTCTGTGGCACTCATCGATGATGATGAAGTCGAAGAAGTTGCGCTCATACTGCATGTAGTAGGGCTGGTCGTTTGAACCTTCCGGCAACGTGATGCCCTGTTCCTCTGCCTTTTGTGCATTGGGCGAAGTCATCATCGTCTGGAAGATGGTAAAATACAGGTTGCGGGCCGTGGGCACCTTGTAATTATTCTTCCTCAATTCCTTAGGTGTGACGCGGCACATAGCATCTTCAGGGAATTGGTCGAAGTCGTTGATGGCCTGATTAGCCAGAATGTTTCTGTCCGATATGAACAGGATTCTCGGAGCGCGGTCTGCGCCTTTTGTGTTCCATTTTGTCTGTGTCAGTTTCCAGCAGATTTGGAAAGCGGTGTAAGTCTTTCCTGTACCTGTGGCCATCGTCAGCAAGATACGGTTATGCTGCTTGGCCACAGCCTCCAGCACGTTCTTGATGGCTATCTCCTGATAGTAGCGAGGCTGACGGCCACCACTACGATTCAGCGCACACAGATTGAACTTATCGCGCCAAGGATTTGCCTCTGGGAAAGTCATTTGCCACAAGTCCTGTGGCGTTGGGAAATGGTTTATATCATATTCCTTGCTCGGAATAATATATTCTCCCTTGCTATTCTTGACACCCATGTCGATGAACCAAATCTCATCGCCGTTGGTGCTATAGGTATAGCGAATCTTCAGGGCATCAGCGTAGAGCTTGGCCTGGCCCACACCTTCAGACACGTCTTTTTCGTCGCTCTTGGCCTCTATCACAGCCAGCTTCATCCCCTTGTATTCAAGGATATAATCTGCTTTCTTTGGGTTCTTGTTACCCGTAGTGGTGATACGACCAGGCGCAATATAAGCACTCTGTTCCACAAGGATCTTACTTCCTGGAACAATTCCCCAACCGGCATCCCTCAGCTTGGGATCTATCTTGTTTAATCGTGTCTGCGCTTCGTTCATATTATTTTTATCAATTCATACTTTGAGTAATAATCCTTGTCTATCCCATAATTATAAATCCAAGATTAAAGATTTATCCAAGTCATACGATTCTTTGACAGGAATTATCTCTAACTCAATTATTCCGTTTTCTTTGATCTGGAATTGATATACAATCCTCTTATTAAAAGAATCAAATTCCGTCCAGTGTTTATATCCAAGTTTAAAGAAGCCTGTATCAGCCATAATAGTTCCTGGCGATGGTTTATTTCCTTGACAAACATCAAGCTTATAGAAGTTGAAAGTTATTTTAGCATTTTCATAGGAACTAAATCTAATATACTTATAACTATTCAAATCAAGTTCCCTTTTGACTATCACATCAAAATGTGATACTTCAAAATATCCTTTTAAAATAAATCTGTATTTCATGTTATTCAAATACTTGTCGTAATACTGCTTGTTTCAGTGCATCGCACTCCTTGGAAATCTTTTCGTAGTTGGCTTGGAGGCGGTCAACTTTGGATTTGATGGAGTCAAGAGTGAATAAAATCTTAGTTTGGCCATCAATATTTGGATAACAAATAATATGGTTTTCAAGATCCATCTTCGTAAGTGCTTGCCTTGTAGAACCAGCTTCACCGATTTTCAATAATTCCTTTTGATGCTTGGGGCTGTTCAAAGTAAAGCTTAAAAACCTTGGAAGTACGTCTTGTTTTAATCTCAATATGGACACGTGCTGATTAACTCTTGCAGGAAGTACATCGGTTGGAACAACACAACATCTGGCAATAGATGCTCCAGTAATGTTAAACAAAACATCGTTATCTTGAATCTCAACGCCTTTTAATTGATCAGCTGCTTCATCTGTAATATGGGCAAGGTTTTCATATTTGAATTCATCATATTGAACATTCATACTTCGTATAAGATGACATCCTTTTTCAATATATATTTTTCTTCCTCCTCTGGGCGTTGCACCTGAGCCAATTTTATTCGTAAGAGCCTTCAGTGTTTTCTCTTCCCACCCTTCTTTGGGTTCAAGCATTTCTTTGAGTGATGCTTGGAAGAGGGCTTTGGCTTCATTGAGGGCTTTTTCTGCATTAGCCTTCATCGCATCTATCTTAGCAAATGCAGAGTCAAGATAATCAACAATGGATTGCTGTTCGTTTAAATCCTCAGTAACTTTTACGATTCTCTCTCCGTAATCACGGAAATAAATATGTGGAATGGCAGCACCTTGCTTATACTTACTCAAATCAAGGCTTTGTAAACAATAGCCAATATAGTTGATATTAAAGCCTTCTTTGGGAAGAATATACTGCATTGTACCAATTACAGAGCTTTTTGCAGGCATAAACGTAACTCGCCCAATACCAGAACCATCTTTTACAATAGCAATATAATTGTCTTCCTGATGGTATGTGTCAATATAGCTAATTATGCCACCTGCCCCATATACAGGATACTGGCCATTCTTTCCCTCAACATCTTTTTGTTTAAGATTCGAAGAGCCTTTGTCACAAATATCTTTTATTCGCAACTCTTTCATTTCACCATCTCCATTATTTCGTTAATAAGAGTCTGATTCTCGCTATTGAGGGAAAAGATGCTTTCCGCAATCTCGCTGGGTGTGCGCTCATCCACCTCCTCTACCTTGTTGGGGTTCTTCACGCTGAGGTCGCAAGCATCATCAAGCTTTGTGGCATCAATGGTCCAGGAATGTTCACTCTCGCCCTGTGTCTTCTGCAAGGTAAGGAACTCTTCCATGTCAGCCTCAGTAAGGGGCTGCGTCTTGGTAAAGTGCTTATCAACCTGGTAGTACCAAATCTTCTCCGTTGGCTCGCCCTTAGTAAAGAACAAAACAACAGTCTTCACACCAGCACCTGTGAACACACCTGAAGGCAGGTCAAGAATAGTATGCAAGTTGCAGTTCTCTAATAACATCTTGCGAATGGCACTTGCATCGCCATTACTCAGGAAGGTGTTCTTGATAACAATACCGGCACGACCACCAGCCTTCAGCATCTTAATAAAATGCTGCATAAACATATAGGCTGTTTCAGAAGTGCGAATCTCGAAGTTCTGCAACACCTCGCCACGCTCATTACCACCAAAGGGAGGATTGGCAAGGATCACGTTCTTTCGATCGCTTTCCTGAATCTGACTGAGATTCATAGCAAGGGTGTTACCATGAGTGATATTGGGTGCTGATACACCATGGAATATCATATTCATGGTGGCGATGATATACGGCAGTCCTTTCTTCTCCTTACCATAGAAGGTGTCCTTCTGCAGAATCTCATGGTCTTTCACACTCTTAATCTTGTCTTTCATGTAAAGGAAAGCCTCGCAGAGGAATCCAGCCGAACCACAAGCAGGGTCGTAGACCGTTTCTCC
>JAFSRR010000002.1 GCA_017446025.1 Bacteroidales bacterium
CGACCGCCAGTGGCTGATCTTGCGTCTGGGCCATACCTCGACCGGCCACCGCAACGACACGGGCGGGGGTGCCAAAGGCCTGGAATGCGACAAATTCAATCCGGCTGCCGTCCAGTTGCAGTTTGACAACTGGTTCGGCGCGGCCTACAAGCACATCGATCCGGCCTTGCTCCGGCGTGTGCTGGTGCGTATGCACTCCGACAGCTGGGAATGCGGCAGCCAGAACTGGACGGCCAGTTTCCTGGAGGAGTTCAAGGCCCGCCGCCAGTACGACCTGAAGCCCTATCTGGCCCTCTATGCCGGCATCCCGCTGGTCAGCGCCGAGACTTCGGAGGCCGTGCTCTACGATATCCGTCAGACCATCGTCGAGATGATCCACGACGTCTTCTTCCAAACCCTTTCCGACCTGGCCCACGACTACGGCTGCCAGTTCTCTTCGGAATGTGTGGCGCCCACCATGCTCAGTGACGGTCTGTTGCACTACGATATGTCCGATCTGCCCATGGGCGAGTATTGGCTTGACAGCCCCACCCACGACAAGCCCAACGATATGTTCGATGCTGTCTCCGGGGCCCATATCTATGGCAAGAACCTGGTGCAGGCCGAAGGGTTTACGCAGTTGCGTGCCCTGTGGAAAGAGTATCCCGGCATGCTCAAGCAGTTGGGCGACTTCAACCTGGCTTTTGGCATGAACAAATTGTTCTTCCATGTCTTCTGCCTGCATCCTTTCCCGGGCAAGTATCCGGGCATGACGCTCGACGGCATCGGCCTGTATATGCACGGCAACCAGACCTGGTGGCCTTTTGCCGGCGCCTGGGTCAAGTATATCTCCCGTTGCCAGACCATGCTGCAATACGGCCATCCGGTGGTCGATATCGCTGTCTTCACAGGGGAGAACCTGCCTTCGCGCTCTGTTTTGCCCGACAAGCTGGTCGGCTCGCTGTCCGGCCTGTTCGGCCTGGAAAGGGTGGCTTCGGAAGCCGTCCGTGTCAAGAACGAGGGTCAGCCGGTCCATTCGACCTCTGTGGGGGTGACGGCCTCCAAGAACATGGTTACCGCTGATTTGTGGACCGATCCGCTTCGTGGTTACAAATACGACTGCATCAACCGTGATGCCCTTTTGCGACTGGCCACCGTTCGCGACGGCCGCATGGTCCTGCCCGGCGGTGCCTCCTACAAGGTGCTGGTGCTGCCCATTGCCCATGCTATGGCGCCCGACGCCAATTATTTGAGCTATGAGACCTTGCAGAAAATCAAATCTTTGCAAGACGGCGGGGTAGTGGTCATGCTGCCGCCTACCCGGCCTGTCCAGGGCACTTCCTATAGCGAGGTAGCCCAAAACACTGTCTCGAAGGCCGATTACGAGCAGCTGGTCGAGGCCGTCTGGGCCAAGGCTGCCGAGACCGGCACGGTGCTGCCCTATGTCGAAGCCGGTTTGGATTCGCTGGGCTTGACGCCCGACATCCGCTTTTTCGACACCCAGGGCCGCCTGCTGGACGATATTGCCTGGAACCACCGTAGCGACGGTGTGAACGACATCTGGTTTGTGTCCAACCAGGGCAATACGCCCCGCCGTGTGCTGGTACAGTTGCGTGAGAGCGACAACAACCTGGTGGAACTCTGGCAGCCGCTCACGGGTGAGGTGACCGAAATGCGCGCCGGCGGCTGGGACCACGGCCGGGTCATCCACTTGAGCCTCGACAAGAACGGTTCGGTCTTCATCGTCATGCGCGGCACGCCCGGCATCGACCGTGACGGCAATGCCGAATACCGCAAGGTGGCGCGTTCGCTGCGTCCCTCGGCTATCGACCGCCAGCTGCTGCCCATGAAGTTCTCGCCCTGGCAGATCAAGTTGCACCGGGCCGACACCACTCTCCAGGTGAAGGAACTCTTCGACTGGAGCGAGGCCGCCGAGCCCACTGTACGCTACTATTCGGGATTGGCCGACTACCGTTGCACCTTCGATGCCAAGAAACCCAAACTGGAGCCTGAGGATGCCCGGTATTTCCTGCAGTTCGAGCATGTCGATGTGGCCGCCAAGGTGGTCGTGAACGGCGAGGATTGCGGCACCATCTGGTGTGAACCCTACCGGGTGGAAGTGACCAAAGCTCTGAAAAGCGGCCGCAATACGTTGGAAATCATGGTGGCCAACACTTGGTACAACTATACCCAGGCCTACAACTACGGGGTGGTCAAGGACGACAACTATTGGACCAACGGCCGCACCTGGGACCATCGCGCCCGTGGCTCCATCTCGGAGGTCAAGTTGCAGCCTTCCGGCATCTGGGGGCACCTCGATCTCTTGCTCGAGAGTCCCAAACAGCTCAACACGATGATCCAAACCCAACAACAAGGACAAGGACGATGAAGAAACTTCTGACAATGTTGGCGGCCGCGCTGATGGCCCAGGCCGCCCTGAAGGCCGAGGTGACCCTGCCGGCTTTCTTCTCCGACAATATGGTCTTGCAGCAGCAGAGCCGCACCGCCCTCTGGGGGCAGGCCAATCCCAACAAGATGCTGCGCATCAAGCCTTCCTGGAACAACAAGGAGACCAAGGTGATGACCGATGAGAACGGTGCCTGGAAATGCTATGTAGAGACTCCTGTCGCCGGCGGCCCCTATTACATCATTTTCAACGACGGACAGGAGAAAATTCTGGAAAACGTGATGATCGGCGAACTTTGGTTCTGTTCGGGCCAGTCCAACATGGAGCAGCCTATGAAGGGTTACACTTCGCAGTCGATCGAGAACGCCGAGCGCGATGTGTTCCTGAGCGGCGACGCCTCCTTGCGCCTGTTTACGGTGAAGCGGGCCGCCAAGGACGAGCCGCAAAGCGATGTGGTTGGCAGCTGGGCGGAAGCCGAGGCTTCGGTGGTGCAGGATTTCTCGGCCACGGCCTATTATTTCGGGCGTTTCCTGCGTCAGGCACTGCAAGTGCCCGTCGGGCTGATCGTTAGCAGCTGGGGCGGCACGCCTGCCCAGGCTTGGACCAGCCGGGAAACCCTGGCTGACTTTCCCGAATATCCGGTACCGGGTGTCGGAGCCCGTTTCTCGGGCAGTACTCCTTCGGCCCTTTACAACGGCATGGTGCATCCCTTCCTTGGACTGGCCATGAAGGGTGTCATCTGGTATCAGGGTGAATCCAACTACGAGCGTCCCGACCTCTATGCCGGGCTATTCACGGCCATGGTCAAGTGCTGGCGCGACAACTGGGGCATCGGCGAGTTCCCTTTCTACTATTGTCAGATTGCGCCCTACGATTACAGCATCATTACCCGCGAGGGCGAGCCGATCATCAATTCGGCCTACCTGCGCGAAGCCCAGATGAAGGCTGAAGACATGATCCCCAATTCGGCCATGGTCGTCCTGATGGACGGCGGCCTGAAGGGCGGCATCCATCCGCGCAAGAAGCAGCTGGCCGGTGAACGCTTGGCTATGAAGGCTTTGGCTGGCACCTACGGGTTCAATATCCCGGTCGAGAGTCCCCGCCTTGCCAACATGGCTGTCCACGACAGCGTGGCGGTGCTTACGTTCGACCATTCTCCCAAATATCTCGACTGTACCCGGGGTGAGCTGAAGTGGTTTACCGTGGCCGGCGAGGACAGCATCTTTTATCCGGCTCAGGCCAAAATCAGGTGGAATTCGAACATCATCGAGCTTCATGCGCCTGAAGTGGCTCATCCGGTGGCTGTGCGCTACGC
>JAFSRR010000023.1 GCA_017446025.1 Bacteroidales bacterium
ACCCAGTCCCAGATAAAGCCGCCCAGCATGCGCGGATGGCTGTAGATCTCGTCCCAGTACTCCTTGAAGTTGCCCATGGCATTGCCCATGGCGTGGGCATATTCACTGGTCATGATGGGCCTATCGCCGTTGGAAGTGTCTCGAGCCATGGTCAGCAGGCGGTCCCAGCGGGCGTTCTCGTAGCGTTCCTCGTCCTCGCCTTCAGGCATGTTGGGATTGACATATTCGTCCTGTGTACGGGGATAGAAACGGGCAATGACATCGACCGAGGCCGGATCCAGGGGTTCTCCCTGGGCCCCTTCGTAATGGATGAAGCGGGTCGGGTCGAAATCCTTGAGCCAGGCAGCCGTCGCAGCGAAATTGAAGCCGAAGCCGGCCTCGTTGCCCAGCGACCAGGCGATGATCGAAGGATGGTTGCGGTCGCGCAGGGCCATGCGCACGGTGCGGTCCATGAAAGAGGCCGCCCAGTCGGGCGTCGAAGCCAGCAGGCCGCGCACGCCGTGCGATTCGATATTGGCCTCGTCGAGCACATAGATGCCATATTCATCGCAGAGTTCATACCAGCGGATGGCATTGGGATAATGCGAAGTGCGCACGGCATTGACATTGGCCCGTTTCATCAGCACGATGTCCTGGACCATGCGCTCCTCGGTCATCACCTTGCCCAGCCGCGGGTCGTGCTCGTGGCGGTTCACCCCGCGCAGGCGGATGGGCCGGCCGTTGACAAAGAGCTGGCCGCCGCGGATCTTCACATCACGGAAACCGATGCGGCTGCTCACCTGCTCCAATACCTTGTTGTTGAGCGTATCCTTCAGAGTAAGCTGCAAAGTGTAAAGCTTCGGGGTCTCGGCCGTCCACAGCTCGGGAGCCTCGATCTCAGCCTGCATCCAGCCGAAGTCGCGCGGGCCGCGCTGGGGGGTGCGGGCATTGAGGATGCCCGAACGGAAATCCTTGTTCAAGACCGGGACAGCCTCCTGCATCAGGGGCTCGGCCAAAGCCTCGCTGCCATCGGGGGCCAGCAGGCGGGCCTCGATCATGAGATGCGTCACATCGGCCCCGTCATAGACAGCCAGAGAAGGCTCGATGAGCAGGCGGCCGCTGCGGTAGTCGTCCGACAGGACGGTGCGCACACCGAAATCGTAGAGACGGGCCTTCTCGGTGGCATAGAGCGTCACATCGCGCTGGATGCCGCCAAAACGCCACATATCCTGGTCTTCCAGATAGCTGCCGTCGCAGTATTTGAACACCTGCACGGCCAGCAGGTTGCTGCCCTGCCGCACATAGCGTGTCACATCAAACTCCGACATCTCGGTCGCCCCCTGGCTGTAGCCCACCAAAAGGCCGTTGATCCATACATAAAAGGCACTCTGCACCCCGTCGAAACGCAGGAACACCTGCTTGCCCTCCCAATCGGCGGGCAGGTCGAACAGGCGGCGGTAGGAGCCCACCGGATCGCGCTCCAGATAGGTCGTATTGCCCCGCGAGGGCTCGGAAGTGATGAAAGGCGGATCGATCTTGAAGGGGAAACCGGCACTGATATAGATAGGAGTCCCATAGCCGTTGAGCTCCCAGTTGGCCGGCACGGGAAAGTCCGTCCAGGCAGCGTCGTTGAAATCTTCGCGATAGAAGTCCATGGGACGCTCCGAAGGACGGGGCACCCAGTGGAAACGCCAGGTACCGTTGAGGCTCATCGAGCGGTCGCCCGGCTCCGAGGCATAGGGCATGAACCCGCCGCGGGCCGGCAAACGGTTGATTTCCAACACATGGTTGTTGTTCCAGGCCGTCGCCATCCAGTCGGCCGCCAGGGGCGAAGTCGATTCATCGGCCACGGCAGCGACACCGTTGCCTGCCACCGGGCTGTTGTCCACGGGGATGATCTGCCTGGATCGCTGCCCCATCGGCACCTGGGCCGTCAAAACACCTGCGGCCGACAGCCACAGGGCTGCCGTCAATAAATATAGCTTCTTCATCTTCTCTTATTGGGTTCGGGCTGGGGAAAATGCACCTCGGAATGGCCGAAATCACGGGAAGTGGCCACGGCGATCCCCCGCTGGTTGTCTTTGTTGACTGCGCAATAGAAATGATAGACAACGCCCTGGTGCTTGACAAGGAAAGACTTGTGGGCAAACCAGTTGTCGTAGGGCTCCGTGGGGAAGATCAGGTCCTCGCCCTGCCACTCCGTCCAGTGCAGCAGGTCCCACGAACAGGCAAAAGTGTTGAAAGCATCGTAGGGACGGTTCTTCCAGAATGCGCCGAAGAAGAACATCACATACAGGTCGCCCATCTTCTGGATGTGGGCGTCGCCCGTGATCATGCCGTTCTCGTGGCCGAAGACCGGATTGCCCGCATAGCGCTGCCAGTGCAGCATATCCTTGGAAAAAGCCATGCCGATGCGCTCAGCCTTGACATCGGTCTCAGGATGACGGCCGGCGGCGTTGTAGAACATCATGAAACCGCCCCGGTCGGGATCCTCATAGACCAGGCTCTTGTACTGGGTGATGGTCTCGAACCACTGCACTTCAGGGTCGTCGACCGACAAGGCGGGCCGCTCGTAGCCCTGCCATTCATGGGCCGTCGAAACCGGGCCTTCGGTCGAGGCCACCCCGATGTGGAGCGGTGTCACCTCGTAGCCGGTCTTGTCACCGCCGATGTAGGTCATCCAGTATTTGCCGTCGTATTGGCCCAAGGTGTAGGAGCCGCCCCAACGGATGTCCTCCAAAGCCATGAAACCACCCCGCTGGTTGGCATCCCAGCCCTGCTCGCGATACGAGAGCAGGCGTCCCAGCGTCTTCCAATGCAACAGATCGCCGCTTTCGGCCAGCCAGGTCTCATAGCCCCGGCCGTCGCGGTTGGTGCGGCCGTCATAAACGATATAGCTCATGTACCACTTGTTGCCGGAACGATACACAGTCGGGCAGTCAAACTTGTGATGGTTGTCTTCGGGCGCCAGCACCATACCGTATTTGTAGGGAGTGCTCACTTCTTCGAACACCTGCTGCATCACCTCGGCCGACACGCTGTCGCGCCCCTCCAGAGGAGCCTGCAGCTGCAAAGGAGCCGCTTTGGGGGCACAAGAAGCCATCCATGCCAAAAGGGCAAGGGGGGCCAATACTTTCAATACTTTCATGTCAATATCTTTTCAAACTATCTGTTCAAGGGCATCCAGACGGTCATTTCGCTGTGGCCGCGGTTGCCGAAGGCATAGTAGGGAATCAGACGGACGCGGATCTTGCGCTCTCCCTGGCGTACTTCGCGGTAGAGCGTGTCCTGCCACTCGTCGTCGGAGAGGTAGAGCGCTTCGCCCGTCAGGGCAGCCATCGGAGCCCCGTCGATCTCGATCATCTCGGGCTGGAAGCTGGCCGAAGCCGGGATGACCACCTTGTCGATGTCCAGACCGTTCAGGTCGGTCGATTCCAGGCAATAGACCACCGGACCGCGCATTACAGCCACCTGGTTGCGAGTCTCCTCGAGCAGGGGGTTGGACTCGATGAGCTTGGCCTTCATCTCCAGGCTCAGACGCAGCACGTCGTTCTTTTTCCAGACACGGCGCACGCAGGCATAGCCCTTGTCGGCCGTAACGCTCACAGGCTGGCCGTTCACCTCGACCGTATAATGGTCGCACCAGGCCGGAATGTGCAGGAACAGCGACATTTCCTTCTTGCGCGGAGCCTTCAGCACGGTGATGTTGACATCGCCGTCCCAGGGATAGGCCGACTGCTGGCTCAGCTGCACGGCCGAGCCGTCTTTGAGCTTGGTATTCAGGCTGCTGCCACCATAGAGATTGCACCAGACCCCCTCATTGGACAGGCCGTAGGCATAGTTCTGGGCCTCACAGATGGTGCGCACCGTGTTGGGTGGGCAGCAGAAGCAGCTGATGTAGGGCGTACGCTCCTTGGGCCAGCGCAGCACGTAGGGGAACTTGTCGGACAGGCGCAGGGGATTGGTGTAGAAATACTTCGTACCATCCAGGCTGATACCCGACAGCAGGCTGTTGTAGAGCACCCTTTCGACGATGTCGTTGTATTTGCCGTCGCCGCTGATCTGGAACATACGCCAGTTGAACAGCAGGTTGCCGATGTTGGCGCAGGTCTCGTTGTGGGCCGTCGAGTTGGGCAGCTGGAAGGCCCGGCCGTACGACTGGTGCACCTTCTGGATGGAATCGGGCGTGTAGCAGGTGCCGTCGGGCGAAGTGCCGTCGTAGAGCGCACCGCAGCCGCCCGTGATATACATCTTGTGGTTGACGATGTCGGCCCAGATCGACTCCAGGTTGGGCATCAAGGTCTCATCGCCCGTCTCGGCATAGACGTCGGCTACCCCGGCATAAAGGTAGTTGGCTCGCACGGCATGCCCCATGGCGTTCATCTGGTCGCGGAAAGGCACACGGTCCTGGTTGTCGTCCGTCCCGTTCTTGACCATGCCGCGGATGTCGATCAAATTCTTGGCCAGCTCCAGGTAGCGGGGATCACCCGTGGCACGGTACATCTCGACCACCCCCATGTAGTGGGAGGGGCAGATGGCGTTGCGGGCCAGTTCGGCCGAAGCCGTCTTGTAGAAATTGTACAGGAAATCGGTGGCCTTGATGGCGACATCGAGCAGCGTGCGCTTGCCGGTGGCCCGGTAGTGGACGCAGGCAGCCATCATCAGATGGCCGTGGTTGTAGGTCTCGAAATTCAGCCGGTTGTTGAAGGCGCCCCCTTCGGCCGTGCCGGTCGCCGTGCCCACCAGGCCGCGGTTGTCGGTGGCCGATTTGCGGCGGTTGCGCTCGGGGATGATCACCTGCGTGTGCATGTAACCGTCCTCGCGCTGGGCCTTGGCGATGGTGGCGATGATCTTGTCCATCAGCTTGTCCAGGGCCGGATCCTTGGTCACGGCATAGACGGCGGCCATGCTCTCGAACCATTTGAAGAAGTCACCGTCGTGGAAGGCCGGGCCGTGATGGTCGCCCTGGGCCTCGCCGGCGGCAATCTCCAGGTTGCGGTAGGCATGGCAAAGGTCGGGGTCGTTCATGATGCGCCACATGTTGAGCACCATTGTGTCTTTGCACACTTCAAAACGGTCACCCCAGAAGCCGTCGGTCCAGGCCACCGAGGTGACGTCGGCGTTCCATATCTTGGCGTGCTGGCTGTTGTAGGTGTTGACCATGCCCTTGTTCTGGGCCCATGTCAGCAGCGTGCCCACCAGCACACATGTCAGAAATAATGCTGTTCTTCTCATAAGTCTATAGTGAATTGATAGTTACCTGATCCAATTTCCCACAGGTGGTCGTCGCCCTTGGTGCCACGATATTTGGCACCCTCGCCCTCGATATCGGTCCGCTTTTTGGCATAAGGCAGGCAAACCAGGGCCGAAGCGTTGGCCGGCACTGCAATCTGCCAGACAAGCTGCCCGTCCTGCTTCATCCAGAAGCTCTTGACCAGACCATAGGGCGTCTCATAGGAAGCATCCACGCAGTCAAGTGTCTCGAGGCCGAAGTCAGGCCGCATGACCAGCTTTTTGAACGCCTGTCCGTTGGCGGCATTCTTGATGCCGGCCAGGTCTTCGAAGCACCAGATGAGCAGGTCGCCCAGCTGCATGACGTGGTTGCGCGAGTTCATGCTCGGAGCGGCCGTGTCGCCGTTCCAGAGCTCCCAGATGGAAGTGGCTCCCTGCGACACCATGTAGCCGAAACTCGGATACTTGGTGGTGGTGGCCAGCAGCCAGGCCACCTCGCCGAGGCCCTGGGCCCTGAGCTGGCGGAACAGCCACTGGTTGCCGATGATGCCTGAAGCCATGGTGCCCCCGTAGGTATCCATGATCTTGCTGCGGATCTGCTCCACGACACCGGCCTTGCAATCGTCGGGCACCAGGCCGTAAGCCAGAGCCAGCAGATTGGCCGTCACCGTGTTGTTGCTGTAGCCGCCGCTTTCCTTGTCGTAGAAATTGCGGTGGAAGGCTGTCTTGAGGCTGTCGGCATACACGCTGTAGCCGGCCACGTCGGCCTGGCGGTCAAGCAGCGAAGCATAGCGGACCATCTGCCGGTACAGGCCGTAGAAATAGGCCGTGGCAATGAGATGGCCGTCGGTGATGCGGTCGGGCGCCGAGGAATGGATGATCTCGGGCTTCTCGGTGGGCATGCACCAGTCGCCGTATTTGTCGGCCGTCATCAGGCCGGTCGAAGGCTGATAGTAGTAAGTGCGCATGTAGTCCATGAAGAGCTTCATCGAGCTGAAATGCCGGGCCATCGGGGCCAGGTCGCCAAACTGACGGTAGAGCATGTCGCAGGTGAAGAAATAGGCAGCCGGCCAGGTGATGTCGTCGGAATAATAGTTCCAGAAGGCCGGAGCCACATCGGGAATGGCACCGTCCCAGCGCTGGGCATCCTCGATATCCTGCATCCACTTGCCGTAGAAGCAGGCGTTGTTGAAGAGGAAGCTCTCGCCGTACGAGCCCATCGTGCGGTCGCCCAGCCAGGGCTGGCGCTCGTTGCGCTGCGGGCAATCCACGGGCATGCCCTTGTAGTTGCCGCGGATGCTCCACCAGGCGTTGCGCACCGTGGCGTTGAGCACCTCCGACGAACAGACGAAGTGGCCGGTGGGCTCCATGTCGTCGCAGACAAACTCACCGACGAAATCCTCCAGCCGGGGCTCGCCGGGCCAGTCGGTGATCTCCACGAACTGGAACCCGTGGGTCACGAAGCGGGGGGCCCACTCTTCGCCCTCAGGGTCGCCCTTGAGCGTGTATTTGTCGGTCACCAGAGCATCGCGCAGGTTGGCCATGCTAAGGCTGCCGTCTTCCAACAAGGCCTCGGCAAAGCGCAGGGTCACCGTACGACCCTTCTCGCCCTTGACTTTCAGGCGGATCCATCCGGTCATATTCTGGCCCATGTCCATGATATAGGTACGGGCGTTGAGTTGCTTGATCGATTGGGGCTGCAAAGTCTGCACCACCCTCATCGGCTCGGCGGGTTGGGCCACCAGCACAGCAGCCGGCACACTCACCCGCTCGGCCGGACGCCACTGGCGGGCACCGGCAAAGCCCGGCTCGCTCCAGCCTTCGAATTCCTTGCGGGCATCGTATTCCTCGCCGTCAAATTCGTTGTTCGAGATGATGGGGCCGTCGGCATTCAGACGCCAGGAAGTGTTGCTCACCACCGACTGCGTGCGGCCGTCGCGATAGCGGATCTCCATCACCAGGCGCATCTTGGGATAGCCGTACTGGGTCCACTTGTAGGGTTTGTAGTGCTGACGCATGGCATAGTAGCGGCCGTTGCCCAGGATCACACCCACGGCATTGCCGCCGTTTTGGATCTGCTGCGTCACATCGAAGCTGTTGTACATGATGTGCTTGCGATACTCCGAAGGCATGGGCGCCATCACCTGGTCGCCGATGCGCTGCCCGTTGATCCAGAGTTCGTAGAGACCCAGGCCGGCGATGTGCACCGTAGCCTGCTCCACTTCGCCCCGGGCAAAGAAGTCCGTTCTCAGGTAACGGGCCGACAGACGGGCGTGCGATGTCTCGTCGTCCCAAGGCATGGCGGCATCCAGGCCGATCCACTGGCTCGAACGCCAGTCCTTCTCGGTCTTGAGAGCCGTCATCCAAAAGGCCGGCTCACTCTCGCTGCAAGACTTCGTCACATTGGTCCAGACCTGCACCTTCCAATAATAATAGGTATTGGCCAGCAGCTCGGGCCCGCCGTAGGGCACCAGCAGCGACTGGTCGCTGCCCACCTTGCCCGAATCCCAGACATCGGCCTCGCCGGCGGCAAGTTTTTCCTTGGAAGAAGCCACCAGCAGGCGGTAGGCCGTCTGATAGACACCTTGTTTGTCGCTCTTCAGCTGCCAGCTCAGGCGGGGAGTTTCGGCCCCCACTCCGATGGGATTGATGCGCTGCTCGCAAGTGGTTTTGGTCACCTGGACAGCCTCAGGGCCGTATTTCTCATTGCCGCAGGCCCACAGCAACATAGCTGCAAGACCCAGCAAGAAAGCATATTTTTTCATAGCGAAAGGATGATGAGGGTTTTACTTCAAAGCATCCGTATAGTTGGTAGCAGCATCGGCCACCACCAGGACGCGGTCGTCATGCTCGGCGGCAGCCTCGTAAGAGAAGGTCTGCACCCCGTTGTCGAACTCGCCGATAAAGCTCAGGCTGCCATCGACGGGCGAATACCACCAGGCCGATTTCTTCTCGCCGCTGATCTTGGTCAGATCCAGGCAGATAGGCACGGCGGCATAATCATAGACCAAGATGTAGTCCTTGCCGCGGGTAGCCTGCAAATGCTGGTAGTGCGTCCCGTTTTCGGCAGCCAGCACCGACTGGTCGGGCACTCTTTCGAAATACGGGAAAGCCATGATGAGCTTCTTCAGATACTGCATCTGCGAGAAACCGGGATTCTTCAAGGCATCCTTCCAATATTCGGTGGCACCGTAGGCACCGATGCCGCGTCCCGAATGCATCTGCATGATGGAGTTGTTGCCGTAGGTGTGGCCCATCGAGCCGGCGAATACCGACCAGTAGGCATAACGGCGTACGTCATAATCCTTCCAGCGCGGCAGCGAATAGTCGTGCAGGCCGTAAGGAATGCCCTCATAGCTAGGCTCCCCATCAACCACCGGCTTCAAAGGCCGATAACTGCGAGCCATATCGACATAACGCCAGTTGTCCTCCTCGCAAGAATCGGGCAGCAGTTCGCGGCGGCTGTTGCGACCACCCATGCCCATGCTCTGGCCATAGTTGCGGTGACCGCTTTGGAACATATTGAAATCCAGCCAGTCGGCATCGTTAAACCAGATAGCCGACAAAGTCCTGCCAAAAGGATGGAAAGTCATCAGATGGTTGTGGTCGATAGATTTGATGGTACGGGCCAGCGTCTCCCAGACCTCAGTCTGCACATCGCCCTGGATGTCACCGCCGATGATCCAGACAATATTGGGATCGTCCTTGTAGCGTTCGGCCAGGAAGGTGCCATAGGCCTTGGCCTGCTCCACGTTCATGCGGCCGCTCTTGACCAGACCGCCCCAGATGCAGACCATGCCGATATAGATGCCCTTCGAGGCAGCCGTCTCGATGATGTAGTCCATGTGGTCCCAATAGCCGTAGCTGCTGTCGCGGTTCACCTGCGTGAAGTCGTAGCCGGCAGGATGGGACAGCTGGCGATAGACGTTGCGGGCGGGCACGCCGTTGATGGTCTGCACCTGCACCACGTTGAAACCGGCCACACGGCAGGCTTCCAGATAATATTCGGCATCCTCGCGGTCGAGACGTTCGGGCAGCAACCAGCCCGTTTCACCCTGCCAGAAGAAAGGCTTGCCGTTCTCAAACTGCAGATAGCAGCCGCTGGGGTCCACCTGAAGACGTCCGTTGTCCCAGGGCAGTTCACTCTTTTTGGCACAGGCCGTCATGAGCAATACGGCCAAGATACCTGTCATCCATTTACGCATAGTTGTAAGATTATAATTTGTTGATAGTTGATTATTTGTCAATATTTATCCGCCAATGGTGGCGACCACTGCCCACCTCGAGGGCCTCGCCGCCTCCGGGCAATTGAACCCGGGCCGACGTATTGGCCGGCAGGCTGAGCGTCATGTCGAACACCCCGTCACCAACCAATTTCCACTTGACAGCAACCGGACCATACAAGGTGGCCGTCGAGCAGTCCACCCACGTCATGTCGCCCAGCACCTGCGGACAGATGATGAGATGCCGGCCGCCCGGCTGTTCAGGATCGAGACGGATGCCGCCCAGCGAGCTGAAAAACCACTCGTCGATGGCACCCAGCATGAAATGGTTCCAAGAAGCACCCTGACGGGGATCCCACTGCTCGGTGAGCGTGGTGGCGCCGAACTTGCGCTGGAAACCGTAGCCAGGCACCTCCTCGTGGTTGTGCATCTTGTACATCAGCTCGTTCTGCCCGTTGTCGGCCAGCACGCTGAACAAATAGCGGTTGCCCACCTCGCCCGTAGTCAGGCGGTTGCCGTGGGCCACAACATCGTCGATAAGATGCTGCATCACTTTTTCGCGATGACCGTCGGGCACCATATCCAAGAAGAGCGGAAGCGCATACGAAGCCTGGCTGCCGGTGGCATAAATGCTGCTGTCGGCGCGGAAATACTTCTCGTGGAAGGCCTCGCAGACCGCCTTGCCCAAAGCCTCGTATTTCTCCACATCCTCCCGGTAGCCCAGCAGGCGGGCCGTCTTGACCAACAACTGGATATCATAGTAGAGATGAGCCGTCCCGACAAAAGGCACGGGAGTGTTCTGTGCAAAGCCGGGCCGGTTGGGACCGAAATCGTACCAGTCGCCCAGCCCCTGCATCACAATATGGTTGTCGCTGCTGTTTTCCAGATAATCGACATAAGCCCGCATCATGCCATAGTAACGACGCAGCGGCTCTGTATCGCCGAAGAACTGGTAATACATATAAGGTACGATCACCGACGAACTGCCCCACTCGGGCGAATCGTTCCAGGTGCGGCCGAATTCGGTGTACATCGGCGCGGTGGTCGGCACCAGACCGTCGGCATACTGGGCATCGGCCATATCCTGCATCACCTTGGGCCACAGGCGGCTCAAGTCGTAGTTGTAGAGCAACTGGGCCCCGTTGAGGTGCACCTGTTCGAGCCAGCCCAGCTTCTCGCGCTGCGGACAGTCGGTAAAGACAGCCTGCATGTTGCTGCGCACAGCCATCTGGATCAGACGATGCACATCGTTGAAAATGTCGTTGGACGAGGCAAAATGCCCGTTGACCGTCGCCGAATTGTAGATAAAGCAAGACTCGATCTTCTCGATGACAGGCAGGCCGTCGGGATTGGGCTCACCCTTGAGGACAGCCCCCTCGAGGCGGATATAGCGGAAACCATAGTAGGAAAAACGCGGATGCCAGGTCTCCGGTCCCCCGCCCTTGAGCGTGTATTCATAATAATGCGGACTGCCGCTCTGGCTCTGGTTCACCACACTGTCGCGGCCCAGCGACTCGCCCACCACCAGGCGGAAACGGTCGCCCCGCTTGCCCCGGACGGTAAACTGGGGGAACCCGGCCAGGTTCTGGCCCATGTCGAGCACGCACACCTGCCGGCCCGGTTCAGCGGGCAGGCCGCGACGACGCTCGGCCTGCAAAGTCTTGTACCAGTAAGACCGGATGCCGTAACGCTCGGCAATGCGCACACCCGGAGCCGTCTGGGGGCGCAACTGCCCCTTGGGCGCTTCCTGCACCACCACCGGACGCCAACCAGAGGCCTCATAGCCATAGCAGTCCCAGCCGAGCTGCTCGCGGGTGGCGTCGTAATCCTCGCCGCCATAGATGCAGTTGAAGGTGACAGGACTGAAATCGTAGCGCCACCGGGCATCGGAGCAGATATCCTCCTGCGTGCCGTCTTCGTAGCTCAGGTGCAGGCGCAGCAGCAAGGTGGGCGGGCCGAAGCTCACCAGCAGCTTGCGGTAGCGTCCGCCCTGCACATTGAAAAATCCGTTGCCCAGCATCACACCGATGGCGTTGCGAGCCTTCAGGCTCGAAGTCACATCATAGACATTATAATAGACGGTCTTGTCGTAGTCGCTCCACAGGGGGGCGAACTCCTCGCCACCTATCTTTTTGCCGTTGATGGTCAGTTCGTAGTGGCCCAAGCCGGAGATATAGACCACCGCCTCGCGCAGGCCCTTCTTCACTTCGAAATCGCGGCGCAGCAGGATACTCTTGCGCGAGAGCGTATCGGTCTGCGCCCAAGCCGTCTTCATGGCCTGGTTGCGGTTGACCGTGTTGCCCTCGTAGCCACGCCCCTCGGGCAGACGACAGTCGCTGCGGGTGATGGCACCTATCCAGGAAGCCTGTTCCAGCCAGGCATTGTCGGGCGCCAGCCGGAAACAGGCCGGACGGCTCCAGGCAGAAGCCCTGCCCTTGTCGTCCCAGACACGCACCTTCCAACAATAGGCACCCAGGGGCTGCAAAGCCTCACCCCCGTAGGGCACCAGCTGGCTTTGGTCGCTTTCCACCCGGCCGCTCTGCCAGCAGACGGCGCCCTCTTTGTCACATACCTCGATCTCGTAGGCCGACTGCCGCCAGTCTTGGGCACGGGTGGCAACCTGCCATCCCAGCCGGGGCTGGGCGGTGGCCAGGGCCAGCGGGCACTCATCATACTCGGCCGTCAGATGAACCGGCTTCATGCCGCCACTGCAACCACACAACATCCACACGCAAACCGCCACAGATGTCAATCTCAAAAAGTTTCCTCTACTTAAAGCCATAACGTAATATCCTATATTTTAAAAAGCGGCCGCCACTTTCATGACGGCCGCCCTTTTATCATTGTTCAACTCAGAAGCTGAGCGCTAACTGCTAGTAGATATCTTCGGTCTCCAACTGCGAAGTGGGCATGAATTCCAGGAAGTCGTAACCGAAATAACGGTAGGCGGCGGGGTTGTTCACACCTTCACCGTTGCGGTTCTCACCCACCAGCTTGACGCGGATGGTGTGCTGGATGCCTTCGTCGAAATAGTAGCGGCCCAGGATACGGCGGCAGCTCTTGCGGTCTTCACGCGAAGAGTTGGCACTGCCCACCATGGTGAAAGCATCGGGGAATTTCATCCAGCCACGGTTGCGCATGTCCTTGTCGTTGTCGTTGGGCAGACCGTTGCGACGCAGTTCGGGCCAGGCTTCCTGACCCTGGTAGGTCTCGTGCTGGTCGATGACGAAGCCCAGAGCCGATTCCAGGTATTCGGCCTGCTTGCCCCAGCCCAAGTCGAGCGGAATGCCCACCGGCAGACCATCGACATACAACTGGTAGATGCCGTAGCCGCGGAACTTGGTACCGATGCGGATTTCCCAGGTGCCGGCGGGGATCGGAGGCAGGTTGTGCGTGAAGTCGCACTCGCCATAGACATAGAACATACCACCCTGATACTGTACCGAACCGTTGGAA
>JAFSRR010000003.1 GCA_017446025.1 Bacteroidales bacterium
ACATTGTAGCGCTGCTCGTTGGGGCTGGGGATGGTGTAGCCGTCGATGCGCTCCTTGCTGTCCATCAGTGAGAGGGTGATCCACGAGTCGGTGCCGGGAATGAACTCGCCGAAGAGCTTGAAATCGCAGCCCAAGGTCTGGGCTTCGCCGTGGTTGACGCCCTCGTAGCGGATGCGCACGTTGTCGACCGTGTAGGGAATCAGGTCGTCCATCTTTTTGTAGTAGGCTTCGCCCGTCAGCTTGAAGGGCCGTTCCCAGAGGGTGAAGTGATAGTCGGTGCCCAGGATGGTCTGGGTGGATTTGGGTGCGCGGATGTCGTGGTTGAGCACCACCGTGGAGATGCCGCCCACCAGCACCGTGTCGCGTATTTCCTTGTAGAAGGGCGCCTGGTAGTAGATGCCGCCGGCCAGCCGGAACACGAAATCCTTGTCCCAGGCCGGGATGAAACCGGCCGACAGGCGCGGGCTCACGAGCCACTGGCCGTTGAAACTCCACCATTGGGTGCGTACACCGGCCGTCAGACTGAGCAAGCCGCCTTTGACGCGGGTCTTCCAGGTGTCTTGCACATAGGCGGTGAAGCGGTGGTTGTCGAGGGTGTTTTCCGAATAGAGATTCTCGACGAAATTGATCTGGCTGTCGCTGTAGGGCAGGCTGTAGCCGGCCGAATCGCGCATCTCCCATTCGCGCAGGTGGTCGTCGAAACGCTCCCGTTGCCAGGCCAGGCCCCAGCGCAGATGATGGGCGTCGACCTGCCACTGGCCGTTGTGGGCAATGTTCAGGACGGTGGCCGACAGCCGGTTGCGGGCATGCTCGTGGTAGGTGCCCACGCCGATGAGGCGGCTGTTGACCGTGTCGCTGCGATTGTTCTTGATGGGACTCTGGCTGAGCCAGTACTGGCCGGTGATGTCGTAGGTCTCCTGTTCGTCGGTGCGGAACAGGGAGGTCTGGAGCGTGAGCTTGAGGTGCCGGCTGGGCTCGTGGTGGAGGCTCAGGGCGCCGAAGGCAGTGCGGAAGAGGTCTTGCTCCCGGCCGTCGAAATAGACACGGAAGGAGTATTTGGTCTGGAAGGTGCCCGTCTCGGTTTCGCGGGTCTGCGGGGTGAAGCGGTAGCTGTTTTGCGAGATATTGCCCAGGAAGGACAGGGTGGTGCGGTCGGTGAGCTTCCAGTTGATCGAAGTCTGGTAGTCGAAGTAGGAGGGACGGTATTCGCCTTTGGTCTCCAGGCTGCCCAGCAGGTAGGCGTTGGTCTTGTAGCGCAAGCCGTGGATCTGGCTCAGGCGACCGTCGCGCGAGGCGGTGCCCACATAGGCGTTGGCTCCCAGCAGGCTGGCGTTGAAGGAGGCTTCAAACCGCTCGGGCGTCTTGTAGCGGATGTCGAGCACCGAGGCGGTCTTGTCGCCGTAGCGGGCCTCGAAGCCGCCGGCCGAGAAGTGTACGTCGGCCGTCATCCGGGGATTGACAAAGCTGAGGCCTTCCTGCTGGCCGCTGCGGATGAGCAGCGGGCGATAGACCTCGACACCGTTCACATAGACCAGGTTTTCGTCGTAGTTGCCGCCGCGCACCATATACTGGGTGCTCAGCTCGTTGTTTGAACTGACCCCGGCAAAGGTGACCAGCAGGGCTTCGATGCTGCCGCCGGCAGGGTCGGGCAGCAGGCGGATGTCGGCCGGATCGATCCGCTCCAGGTCGCCGGTGCGGTGCTGGAGGGCGGTGATACTGACATCCTGCAAGGTCTGCGACAGGGGTTGGAGGATGACATTGAGCCTGAGCTGGGACGATTCGACCGGTACGATGCGGACGGCCGTCTGGTAGGACAGGCAGCTGTAGTAGAGCAGCAGTGTGTCGCGGCGCGGCAGTGTGAGCTCGTAGTAGCCGTCGGCATCGCTCCGGGTGGTGGCTTGGCTGTGGGCTTCCGTGATGGCGGCCAGTTCCATGGCCTTGCGATGATGGTCGAGCACAAAACCCGACACGACGACTTGTCCTTGGCTGTTGTCTCCCAGGCTGTCGCCGGTCGTCTGAGCCTGGGCCGGGGCGATAGGGACGACCCACAACAGGCACAGCAGGAGCCAACCGCTCCAGGGGGAACGGCTGCCTTTGAGGAACTTAAGGAATCGCATCGGCGGCATCACAGACATCGGCGGCATTTTTGCCGGATTTTTGAAGCAAATATAATGGAATCTGAGCAATAAAACGTACTTTTGCAGTGCATATTGTAAGAATGGGAATGGAAAACTTGTCCGATCTGCTTCACAGACGCAGAAGCATCAGAAAATATCAGGATTCAGCCCTGACAGACGAAGAAATCAAGCAGTTGATGGCCGCTCCGCTCATGGCCCCCTCGTCGAAACGTTGCACCCCCTGGGAATTTGTCCTGGTGCGCGATGAGGTCAAACGCGAGGCCCTGGGTGCCTGCCGCGCCGCCAACAGCGCTTTTGTGGCGAAAGCCCCCCTGGTGGTTGTGATCATTGCCGATACGGAAAAGACGGATGTCTGGGTGGAGGATGCCTCCATTGCCGCCTCCTACCTGCAGCTGCAGGTCGAAGAAGCCGGCCTGGGCAGTTGCTGGGTGCAGCTGCGCAACCGCCAGACAGCCACAGGCCAGTCGTCGGAAGACTATGTGCGCGAGCTGCTCGGCATCCCCGCCAAATACGGGGTGCTCTGCATGGTGGCCATCGGCCGGAAGGCCGAAGAGAAGAAGCCCTTCGACGACGAGCGCCTGCAGTGGAACAAGCTGCACTGCGATACATTCACCCCGGCAGCGGAGCAGGCATGAAAATCGTCGTCCTCGGCACGGGCAATGTCGGCACACAGCTCTCCTATGCGCTGTTTGAAAAGGGCATGGGACCGAGCCTGGTGTACAACCGTCACGGTGACAAGGCCGCGGCTTTGGCCGCCCGGCTGGGCTGCGGCTGGACAGACGATTTGCAACAGCTGCCGATGGATGCCGACCTGTATGTCTGCACGCTCAAGGATGCCGTTGTGGAAGAAGTTTTGCGGCAGATACCCGACCCGGGCCAGGGGCTGTGGGTGCATACCTCGGGCAGTCTGCCCATGACGGTGCTGGCGCCCTATGCCCGCCATTACGGTGTGCTGTATCCGTTGCAGACTTTCAGCCGCGAGCGCCGGGTCTCGTTTGACAGAATCCCCCTTTGCCTGGAAGCGAGCGGGGGGCAGGAAATGAAGACCTTGAGGCAATTGGCCGCAAGCCTGAGCTGCGATGTGCGCGAAATGTCGTCGGACCAGCGCGCCTGCATGCACCTGGCGGCGGTGTTTGCCTGCAACTTTGTGAATGCCTGCTACGCGGTGGCCGGCGATGTGCTGGCCTGTGGCGGACTGGATTTCTCCCTGCTGCTGCCGCTCATCGAAGAGACGGCGGCCAAGGTGCACGACATGGCTCCCGATGCGGCCCAGACGGGACCGGCTGTGCGGGGCGATAGGAACATCATCGCCCGTCACACCGACCTGCTCGACACATGGGAGCGCCAGGACTGGGCGGCCCTTTACCGGCAGATGAGCGAACTGATATACGCAAGACATAACAGACAAATATGATACCCTACGACCTGAGCCTCATCAAGGCTGTGATTTTCGATGTGGACGGCGTGCTGTCGGCCAATGTCATTCCTTTGGCCATGGACGGCGAACCCATGCGGACCATCAACATCAAGGACGGTTATGCCATCCATCTGGCTTCCCGTCTGGGCCTGGACGTGGTGATCCTGACGGGCGGACGCACCGAGGCGGTGCGCATCCGTTTTGCCAACCTGGGACTGAAGCATGTCTATATGGACAGCCGTTACAAACTGGATGTCTTTGAGCGCTTCATGCAGGAGACCGGCTACCGGCCCGAAGAAGTGGCCTACATGGGCGACGACATCCCCGACTACGAGGTGATGCAGCGGGTGGGCCTGCCTTGCTGCCCGGCCGACGCCGCGCCCGAGATCAAGGCCGTCGCGCGGTATATCTCGCCCTGCAAAGGCGGAGACGGCTGCGGCCGCGACCTGCTGGAGCAGATTTTGAAAGAGCGTGGCCTGTGGATGAACTGTCAGGAGGCTTTCGCCTGGTAATCGATAGAAACTGATGCTCGACAACTTGAAGAAATACCGCATCCTGCTGGCTTCGGCTTCGCCCCGCCGCCGCGAACTGCTCGCCGGGCTGGGCCTGCCATTCACGGTGATCCGTCCCGAAGGGGTGGACGAGTCGTGGCCCGAAGGGTTGCAGGGAGCGGAAATCCCCGAATACATCGCCCGCTCCAAGGCGGAAGCCTGCCGTGCCACGTTGCAAGCCGACGAGCTGCTCATCACGGCCGACACCATCGTCTGGCTAGACGGCCGGGTGCTTGGTAAGCCGGCTGACGAACGTGAAGCGGTGGAAATGTTGCAAGCACTCTCGGGCCGCACGCATCAGGTCTATACCGGTGTGTGTCTGACGACCACCGCCTGCCAGCGCTGTTTTTCGGCTGTCTCGCATGTGCGCTTTGCCTCGCTGACCGATGACGAGATCCGTTACTATGTCGGACATTACCATCCCTTTGACAAGGCCGGTGCATACGGTGTGCAGGAATGGATCGGCATGGTCGGCGTCGAATACATCGAAGGCTCGTACTTCAATGTGATGGGCCTGCCCGTCCAGCGTTTATACTCGGAATTGAAACTAATTATATAGACTCCAGGGGAGCGATCCCCGATGTGTCGTTGAAACCACATTAAAAAAACAAACAATGAAAAAGACACTTTCCGTCACTTACATGCTGTGTGGTCTGATGTTCACCACCTGCCTGATCGTTGCGAACATCATCGAGCAGAAACTCATTCACATCGGCCCGGTCGAAGCTACGGCCGGCCTGCTCATTTTCCCGGTCTCCTACATCCTCAACGACGTGATTGCCGAAATCTGGGGCTATCGCAAGGCTCGACTCATCATTTGGGGAGGCTTCGCCATGAATTTCCTGGCAGTGGCTTTCTTCCAGTTGAGCATCTGGGCGCCCGGTTCGGAGCATTTCACTCATCAGGAGGCCTACAACATGGTGCTCGGCAGCACGCTGCGCATCACATTGGCCAGCTTTGTCGCTTTCCTATGCGGATCGTTTATGAACGCCTATGTGATGAGCCGTATGAAACTGCGCGACGAGGGCCGACGTTTCTCACTGCGCGCTATTGTCTCCACACTGTTTGGCGAGGGCAGCGATTCGCTGGTGTTCTTCCATCTGGCCTTCCTGGGCTTGGTGCCGTATCCGGCCATCCTCACCCTGGTGCTCACTCAGACTTTGATGAAGACCGGCTATGAGATACTGGTCCTGCCACTGACCAACCTGGTGGTCAGCAAACTCAAACAATGGGAACAGACCGATGTCTTTGATCATGATGTATCGTATAATCCATTCAAAATCAAAGAAGTGTAGCTATTTGTGGAAAATATGGCTTCCCCTGTAGCGAAACTTTCGTCACGCGCGTCTAAAGATGTGTATTTTAATGAAATGACTATGTTACGAACGATATCGTCAAAAACGGTACTCGGCGCCACCCTTATGGCGGTCGCCCTGTTTTTTGGTGCTTGCGACTCGGCGGTGGACGGTGTGTCAGACGGCAAGGGTCTGAGCGGCTATTATGAATCGACGGCCGATTCGCGCGGTTCCCTGTCGGACAGCCAGGGCAGCGGACGGCAAGATTCCGCTGCCACGGGCGTGGTGACGGCCGGCGAATGGAACGACCTGGACCATTGGTATTTCTGGTGCAATCTGATGGCCACCCAAAACGACAGCACCAAATACTACAGCTATCCTCCTTATTGGCACTACAACACGGCCAACCGCATCGGCCTGAAACTGACCGGCAGCGACGGCCGGGCGCTTGTCAATGCCCAGGTGCAGCTGCGCCGGGGCGACTCCCTGCTTTGGAGCACCCGCAGCGACAATCTGGGCCGGGCCGAGCTGTGGCTGGGACTGAACGACCAGGAGCCGGCTGCCCCCGCCCTGGAACAGTGTGCCCTGTATGTCAACGAACTGCCTGTTGCGGCTGCCTTGCAAAAGGATACGCTCAACGAGGTGCCCCTGCCTTTCCTGGTGCCCTCCAGCAACCGGGTGGAACTGGCTTTCGTGGTGGATGCCACGGGCTCGATGGGCGACGAGATGTATTTCCTGAAAAACGACCTGACCGATGTGGTGTCGCGGGTCATGACGGCCAATGCCTCGCTGCAGATTTTCACGGCCGCCGTCTTCTATCGCGACGAGGGTGATACCTATGTGGTGAAGCATCAGGAATTCACCGATGACCTGGACAAGACGGTCAAGTATATCAGGGCCCAGTCGGCCGACGGCGGCGGGGATTATCCCGAAGCGGTGCATACGGCCCTGAAGACAACCTGGACGGAATTGCAATGGTCGGGTGCAGCCCGAACGCGCATCGCCTTCCTGCTGCTCGATGCGCCTCCTCATTACGACGATCAGATCATTGCCGACATACACCATTCGGTGCGCGAGTTTGCCAGCCGGGGCATCAAGGTGATTCCCATCGCGGCCAGCGGCATCGACAAGCCCACGGAGTTTCTGCTGCGCTACCTGGCCATGGCCACCAACGGCACTTATGTGTTCCTGACCGACGACAGCGGCGTGGGACTGCCGCACCTGACGCCATCGGTGGGCGAGTACCAGGTGGAACATCTCAACGACCTGCTGGTACGGCTCATCGGCAAGTATAGCGAATAGCCGGAGAATTTTTGGTTTTATCTTATATCTGAATTACCTTTGAGGCCTGTCTTCAAAGGTAATTTTTTAATTTGTCACGATATGAAGAAACTGTCATTGTTGGCCCTGGCCGTCCTGCTGTTGACGGCTTGCGGCAAAGAAAAATCTGTCCAACTGAGCGTTGTCAACGATTCGTCGATCGACCGTCAGCAGGAAACCGTTGAATTTTGCATGAGAAAGATTGCGCCCGCCCTGGGCATCGAACGCGGTGCCTCGGTGGTGGTCTATGACGCCGAGGGACAGGAAGTGCCCTCGCAGATGCTGAAGAACGCTTGCGCCTTCGGCCGGCTCATTTTCCAGGTGAGCCTCAAGGCCGGCGACTCGGCTGTCTTCACTGTCAAGCCGGGCGTCCCCCAAGAGTATCCCTGCCAGGCCCAGGCCACGTTTGTGCCGCGCCGCAAGGACGACATGTCGTGGGAAAACGACCGCACCATCTTCCGTATGTACGGACCGGCCCTGGCCACCGACAAGGACGAACCGCTCATCAGCGGCGGCCTGGACCTGTGGGTCAAGCGCGTGCCTGCCCTGGTGAGCCAGCGTTGGTATCAGGACGAATTTGACGGCAAGGCTGTCTATCACAAGGACAACGGCGAAGGCCTTGATTTCTATTCGGTAGGCAAGAGCCTGGGTGCCGGCGGCATGGCGCCCTTTGTCAACGGCAAGCTCTGTCTGGTGGGCAACAATTTCCAGCGCTACGAGATCCTGGAAAACGGCCCGATCCGCACTTCTTTCCGGCTCGAATACGATGCCTACGATGTCAACGGCCGCCCCGTGAGCGAACAGCGCATTGTCACGCTCGATGCCGGCTCGATGCTCAATTGCTTCACCATCGTCTATGACGGGTTGGAAGAAGGCACCACCGTGGCCGCCGGCTTCCCCTTCCGCGGTTTCCCGCAGCCCGCTGCCAAGCAGAAAGTCCAGCCCACGCTCGACAACTTTGCCGATGTCAACATGAACTCCGAGGCCGGCTACGTGACCTATGCCGAGCCCAACAACGAGGAGAACGGCATCATCTACCTGGGCAGTGTCATGGGCAGGCCCTCGACGGTGCTGCTGGCCGACGGCCATGTGCTGAACTGTGTCAAATACGAAGGCAAGCCCGTGGTCTATTACTCGGGCGGTGCCTGGAGCAAGGGCGGTTTTGCCACCCTGGCCGACTGGACCGCCTATGTGGCCGATTTTGCCGCCCGTCTGCAGTCGCCGCTGAAAACCAGTGTCAAGGACTGCTGCGGTACGGAAAGTTGCGAACATTAATCTTTTCAATTTGCGATGATGAAACATTTCAGACTGACGTTTATTTGCTTCCTGCTGGGAAGCATGATGATGACGGCCGCCGGCAAGGTGAAGGTGGCCTGTGTCGGCAACAGCATCACCTACGGTGCCGGTATCACCAATTCGGTGCGTGACGGCTATCCCGGCCTTTTGTCGCAGATGCTGGGCGAGGGCTACGAGGTGCGCAACTACGGTGTGAGCGGCCGCACGCTTTTGCTCAAGGGAGACCGTCCCTGGACCAACGAGCCCGAATACCAGGCAGCGTTGGCTTTCTGCCCCGATATTGTGACCATCAAGTTGGGCACCAACGATACGAAGCCTTTCAACTGGGTCTATGGCAATGAATTCCCCGCAGATCTGGAGAAGTTGGTACGTTCTTTCCAGGCCTTGCCTTCACATCCCAAGGTGATCCTCTGCTATCCGGTGCCGGCCTACCGCCTGGACTGGGGCATCAACGACTCGATCATCAAAAACGGGGTGCTGCCCTATATCGACGAGGTGGCTGCCAAGACAGGCGCCGAAGTGCTGGATCTTTACACGCCCTTCACGGGCAAGCCCGAGCTGTTTGTCGATCAGATCCATCCCAACGAACAGGGAGCCTTGGAACTGGCCAAGGTGTTCTACCGCAAGCTCACGGGCCGTCCCGCGCCGGACGGTTTCAAACCGCAGGCCTGGCCCGGCGTGAAATCGCAGTGGGAAGGCTATGACTGTTATCATTTCAACTACAAGGAACGTCAGGTCAGGGTAGTGGTGCCCAAACAAGTGGCCGAAGGCAGTCCCTGGATCTGGCGGCCGGCTTTCTTCGGTGCGTTTGCCCAAGTGGACAAGGCTCTGCTTGAGAAGGGTTGGCATGTGGTATTCATGGACTTGGCCGACGAATATGCCCGTCCGGAGGCGCTCAAAGCAGCCGATGCCCTTTACAAATACTTGACCCAGCGCTACGGCCTGGCCCGCAAGATGACGCTCGAAGGTTTCAGCCGGGGCGGCATGTTCGCCATCAACTGGGCCGCCGGCTACGGGCACAAGGTGCAGTCGCTCTATCTGGATGCGCCGGTTTGCGACGTGTTCACCTGGCCGGGTGCCAAAAACCCGAAGTGGGCTGCCAATTGGCAGCAGTTTCTCGACAGCTGGCAGTTGGACAATGCCTCGGTGGCCGGCTTCAAGGACAATCCCATCGACAAACTGGAGGCGGTTGCCAAGGCGGGTATTCCCATCATTGTGGTGGCCGGCAAGAAGGATAAGATCGTCCCCTACAAGCAGAACACAGCCCGTCTGGTCAAGGACTACCGCGCCCTGGGCGGTGATATTGAGGTGATCGTCAAGAAAAAAGGTGACCATCATCCGCACAGCCTGGACGATCCGACCCCCGTGGTGAATTTCCTTGAACAGCACCGGTAGGTGGTTTTTAATAATTGCTTGTAATAATTCGTTTTTAAAGGTTAATTTTGTTATTGATAGAGTGCTTATCTGAATAATAATTCTATATTTGGGGGGTTAAATGCAATTCTTGGATAAAAGGGATTGCAAAACACCAAAAAGAAATGAAAAAGATGAGCCGACTCAACACCATAGTTCTCGCAGGATGCGCCCTGGGCCTTCTGCTCGGAACTGCCTGTACAGGCACCAGCGCTCCCCTTGACAGGGAAGCGCTGGTGTTGCGTAATACGGTCCACGTAAACACTGTCGATTCCCTGTCTTCCCTGTCGGTGGGCAACGGTAATTTCGCCTATACGGTCGATGCCACCGGCCTGCAGTCCTTCCCGCAGCGCTACCGCCTGGGCATTCCCTTGGGCACCCAGTCGCAATGGGGATGGCACAGTTTCCCAAACGTCAACAACTACAAACCCGAAGAGGCTCTCAAAGTGTATCGCTTCCGCGATCGCGACGAGCTTTACGCCGTGCAGTTCAACGAGCGGGGACGCCAGCAGCAGGCGGCCGACTATTTCAGGGTGAATCCCCATCGGCTGCATCTGGGCTATGTCGGTTTGGAGATGACCGACAGCCAAGGCCGGGTCCTGGGTCCTGAGTCCTTGAGCGAGATCGATCAGCGACTGGATATGTGGAACGGTGTGATCGACAGTCGTTTCAAGGTGTCCGGTGCCGAGGTGTCCACCCGCACGCTCTGTCTGTCCGATTGCGACATGGTGGCTTCGGAGGTGGCTTCTTCGCTGCTGCCTGCCGGGCAGCTCAAGATCCGTTGGTCCTTCCCCTACGCTACGGGCGGTCATGCTGACGACGCTACCGACTGGATGCATCCCGACCGGCACCAGACCCGTCTTTTGCAGGCCGATGCACAATCGGTGCTGCTGGAACGCCGTTTGGACGAAACGGTCTACTATGTGCGTATAGCCTGGCAAGGCGAGGCCACTTTCTCGGCCGCCGACCAACCTCATACTTTCTATCTGATCGCCAAGGGCGACAAATTGGCTTTCTCGACTTGGTTTGCCTCTGGGCCTGAGGTGTTTGCCCATGCGCCTGAAACCGATTTCAACAGGTTTGCAACCACCACCGCAGAAGCCTGGCAATCGTTCTGGCAGCGGGGTGGGGCTGTTGATTTCTCGCAGTGCACCGATCCCCGGGCGCCCGAACTGGAACGTCGCGTGGTGCTGTCGCAGTATCTGACGGCCATCCAGTGTGCCGGCATGTATCCGCCCCAGGAAACTGGTCTCACCTACAACAGCTGGTATGGCAAGTATCATTTGGAAATGCATTGGTGGCATGGTGCCCATTTCGCCCTCTGGGGCAGGGAAGATCTGCTGGAGCGCAGCATGGGCTGGTACAGTGAGGTGGCGCCCATTGCCCGGCAGATAGCCAAGCGGCAGGGGTTCCGCGGCCTGCGCTGGATGAAGATGACCGATCCTACGGGCACCGAGGCTCCTTCCAAAGTGGGTTCTTTCCTGGTGTGGCAGCAGCCGCATTTCATCTACCTGGCCGAACTCATCTACCGCAACCATCCCGACAGTGTGGAAATCCTGGACACCTACAAGGATCTGGTCTTCGAGACGGCCGATTTCATGGCTTCCTTTGTCGATTACGACGGCCTGGAAGACCGCTATGTGATCAAAGGGGCGATTCCGGCCCAGGAGACCTTGCGCGCCGGTGAGACGGTGAATCCGCCTTTTGAGCTTTCCTATTTCCACTATGCCCTGAAAACCGCCCAACTATGGCGTCAGCGCCTGGGCATGCCCAAGAACATGGATTGGGAAATCATCCTCGACAAGCTCTCGCCCCTGGCCTACAACGACGACAAGCTCTATCTGGCCGCCGAAACAGCTTTGGACACCTATATCGACACGCGTTTCACGTCCGACCACATGGCCGTGTTGGGTGCGCTGGGCATGATGCCGGCCTCGCGTCTGGTACGCAAGGACATCATGGCCAACACTTTCGACTGGATCTGGGACAACTGGAACTGGGGCAAGACCTGGGGCTGGGACTATCCGATGACGGCTATGTGCGCCGCCCGGCTGTCCAGACCCGACAAGGCGGTCGATGTTCTGCTGATGGACCGGCGCACCAACACCTACTTGGTGAGCGGACACAACTATCAGGATGGACGGCTCCGTCTGTATCTGCCGGGCAACGGCGGTCTGTTGACGGCAGTGGCCATGATGTGTGCCGGTTGGGACGGCACCGAAGGCCGACCCGGTGTGAACGGCCGTGGAGGCTATGCGCCCGGCTTCCCGAAGGACGGACGCTGGAAAGTGCAGTGGGAAGGCTTGCGGGTGATGCCCTGACAATGAATTTTGATTGTAAATCATTTATAACCAACTATTTAATTACTAACCTTTTAAACAAACAATTATGAAAAGACTTCTACTCTTTTTCATGGTGGCTGTGCTGGCTCTCGGGTCGGCTAATGCAGCCAAGAAAGTGGCTTTCATCTATGAAAGCGCTTACAACAGCGGCAATGCAGCCAAGTACGGACTGGCCGAAGGCGGTTATACGCTGGACCAGGATCCTGTCTATGCTGCTTTGTGCGAAAACTTCGAGGTCACTCCGCTGGTACAGTCTTCCAGCGTGGAAGCCGACTACGATGCCTTGATGACTTACGACTGCGTGGTTGTCTCCGAGGCTATCGGCGGTGGTAAGACCATGTCGAACGGTCTGGTCAAATTGGTCGGCAAGGTGCCGATGGTTTCGATGAAGGCCTATAACTACACCAGCGGCCGTTGGAGCTGGGCGGCTCCGGCCAACCCCGGCACCAAGACCAACGGTTTCTACATCTATCCCGGCTTTGAAAGCCATCCGCTGTTTGCCGGACTGATCAGGGAAGAAGATGGTTGCATCAATATTTATGATCCTTCCAAGGAGGCATCGAGCAACCGTATCCAGGGTTTCACCACGGCCAACATTATTGCCGATTCCCAGCTGGCTGCCGAGACCGACAAGCTGATGGGTTATGCCAAATCGGGCGATACGGAATACAACTGTGTGCATGAGATTGCCAACGCCGGTGACTACAAGTACATCCTGGTCAGTATGTCGAGCGACAACATCTGGGCTGTCAACGAGAACGGTCAGAAGATCATCGTCAACGCCGTCAAATATGTGACCGGTGAAGCTGCCATCGATATGGAGGAAGTCACGGCTGCTTATCTGTATGACTCCTCCTACAGCGGCTACTGCGGTATCGACAACGACCCGATCTTCAACAACACCAAGGTCGCTGAAATCAATGCCACCGCCATTGATATCAAGGACTTCACGGCTGCCAGCACCGATACGCTGAATGCACTGGAAAACTTTGACGTCGTACTGATTGCCGAAGCCATGGGTAGCGGACATGCCTTCATCAAGGGCGTGGCTGAAAAAATCAACCGTGTGCCGATGATCAACTTCAAGTCTTTCCTCTATAAGAACACTGTCTGGAACATGGGTGCCGGTCAGAACCCGACCAAGGCTGCCAACGACGGCGGTATAGCTTCCATCACCATCGACTCTGCTTTTATGGAAGATCCTCTCTTTGCCGATGTCGAGATCGTTGAAGGCAAGGTGAACATGTTCATCGAGTCCGATCCTGCCACCGTCAAGAAGAACCTGGTACAGGGCTATACGGTCAGCGCCGGATCCTTGTTCGAGAATGATGAAGTCCTGGCCAAGGTGGGTACCTACAACGCCATCCACCGTCACGGCAAGAAAAACATGTACATCCTGCTTCCGATTTCGAGCGACGCCATGTGCCTCGAAGGTGAGAACAACCTGTCGGACGATGCCATCCAGATCATCAACAATGCCATCGACATGGTCTATGCCACCAAGAGCGGCGTGACTCCTTGCGCCACCCCGTCCATCAGTTTTGAGTATGGTGACGAAGTAACCACCGTTACTCTGGCTTGCAACACAGCCGACGCCAAGATTTACTACACGCTGGACGAGACCGATCCCACCGAGGCTAGCATGGAATATGGCGCTCCCTTCAGAATCACCAAGGACAGCACCGTAGTCAAGGCTATCGCCGTCAAGCAGGGCTTCGACAACAGTGCCGTTGCCAAGGCCGTCATTGCTGTCAAGAGAATTGCCAAGGCTCCGGTCATCACCCTGAAGTGGGAAGAAGGTGTCAGCACCATCACGTTGCACAAGACCACTGTCGATGCCGATATCTACTACAACTTCACCGGTTCCAACTTGGAAAGTGAAAGTGGTGTATATTCCGGCCCGATCAAGGTTTACGAGCCTGTCACCGTAACTGCTTTCGCTTCGGGTGGCGCTTATCTGGCTTCCGAAACCGTTTCGCAGGCTGTCGCCATTCAGGGCGTCGATGCCACGAACATCCGTCTGGACACCATTGCCTGGTTCAACGCCAACAAGGAAGACTGGTTCTGGGAAACCACCGGTGGCAACAGCAAGGTGGCTTACTATATGTCCAAAAAAGAACAATCTATTGTTGCAAAGATCGATACCCTGGTCGGTGCTGCCAACGACACGAGCTACCAGTACACCTACAACGATTTCAAGTACTATGCCAAGAATGCTGCTACGGCCGATTCGAGCGAATGGGTGATCAAGACCCAGGGCCAGACCCTGTATTGGGAAAGCACCATGCCGGGCAGTACGGTTTATTCCAATGACAATTCTTCTTACATGGCCTATAGAGCCGAGGACCTGATCACCAAGCCGAGTAACTACCACATCACCTTTGGTGCCAAGGTCAGCGGCGAGCCTTACACCGGTTCGATCGAATCGACTGGCAAGTACAAAGGCCCGTTCGACATCATCGTCTTCAACGGTAACAACAACGCTGATAATTCGTCATTCGATATGAAAGTGGAGGTCTCGGCCGACGGCGAAAACTGGACAGCTGTCGATTCCCTGTACTTCCCGCCGCTTCGTCGTATTTTGGCTCGTAATGTTTCCAGCTATGAAGGCACCGACGAGGTCTATGTACGCGTCAAGCACTACGGTGGTTCGAGCAAGGCTGCTGTCTATGACATCATGCTGCTGAACAATGGCAAGTATTCGCAGGCTTATGTACCTGCCGGCATGAAGGCTGTCGTAGCCGGTGCCGAGGTACTGCGCACCGAATTCTACAGCCTGACCGGTCTGCGTCTGGCTGCTCCCGTTGAGCAGGGTATCACGATTGTGAAGACAATCTATACCAACGGCGCTGTCAAGGTTGAAAAAGTGCTGTTCAGATAATCGTTTCCAAGCAAGGGAGGGCTCTCAATCATGGAGAGCCTTCCCTTCTTGTTCTTTTCCCCTATTATTAATCGGGCCGGGTCTGTTTTTCATGCCTGTGGAGATGCCGGCCGCCATTATGAAGAGATGATGAAGAGATGGTCATTGGCGATGATATCGCTGTTTGTTGTTTTTGGAGCCCTTCGGGCCGAACAGTTGGCCTTTCCCGGTGCAACGGGTTTCGGCCGGTATGCCGTGGGCGGACGCAGCGGCTCGGTCTATCATGTGACCAACCTCAACGACAGTGGCGCCGGTTCGCTGCGCGATGCCGTGAGTTCATCGAACCGCATCGTTGTATTTGACGTGTCGGGCGTGATCTATCTCAAAAGCAGGCTGGTTTTCAAAAACAATCTTTATGTAGCCGGACAGACTGCCCCTGGTGAGGGCATCACTGTCTATGGCAACGGTGTCTCGTTTTCGGGCGCCGACAACACCATCGTCCGCTACCTGCGTTTTCGCATGGGCAAGAACGGCGATTCCGGCAAAGATGCGGCCGGCATAGCCAACGGACAAGTCATGATTTTCGACCACCTCAGTGTGAGCTGGGGCCTGGACGAGACTTTCAGCATCAATTCAGACGGCAAGGGCTCGCTGGGTGACATCACCATCCAGAACTCCATCATGAGTCAGGGTCTGCTGTCGCATTCGGCCGGCGGTCTGATGCAGGCCGACCATATCACTTTATATCGAAATCTCTACGTGGACAACAGTACACGCAACAATAAAATCAAGGGTACCAACCAGTACGTCAACAACATTGTCTATAACTGGAAGAACGGCTGCTACCTGATGGGCGGCGACTCGGAGGGCACGAGCTATTGCAATGCCACCAACAACCTCTTTGTCAACGGTCCGGCCGTGGGCGGCAACGCCTTTACGGGCGGCAATGCCAACTTCCATATCTATGCCGCCGACAACTGGCAGGACAAGAATCGCGACGGGGTGTTCAATCCTTCTGCCATTTCACAGAGCGAATATTCGGGCCCGCCCACCTTCATGGACCAGCCCTACGACTATCCCGCCTTGCCGGCCTATCCAGGCCGCGAGCTGATCGACAGCCTGCTGCCCACGGTGGGTGCCAGCCTGCCTTATCGCGACCCGGTCGATTTTTATGTTATCAATGAATTGCGCTCATTTGGCAAGGAAGGCAAACTGATCTCCTACGAAGACCAGCTGCCTATCGGCGTGCCTACCGACTGGACCGTTTGGAGTCCGGCTAAGCCGCAAGACACCGACGGTGACGGCATGCCCGATGCCTGGGAGAGGGCCAACGGCACCAACCCTGAAGTGGACGATGCCATGACGCTGGCCACAAATGGCTATGCCAATATCGAAAACTATATCAATTCGATCACTATCGATGACCGGCAGTTTTTCCTTCGCACACCTTTTGTCTTCGAGTGCGAAGCCTCCAATCCTTCTTCCCTGACGCTGACATGGCGCGACTATACTGAGGGCGAGGACGGTTTTGTTGTGGAAATGAAGCAGGGCGATGTCTTTGTCGAGGTGGCCAGGATTGCGGCTGCCGACTATCGGTTGAAGGGCACCGACGGCAGTGCTGCGGGTAGTGCCTGCGGTGCTACGACAGGTTCGGTGCGCTGTGTGATTGGCGATTTGCAGCCCGGCACGGCCTATCAGCTGCGGGCCTGTGCCTATTTCGAGGACGGTAGCGAAGAGTTGCGTTCGGCCTACACTCCGGTGCTGACGGCCAAGACCCAGCCCGAGCAGGTGGCCATGATCGAGTGGGCCAGCTATGAACCTTCCGTGACGTGGGTGGCCGAAAACGGCGGCGACTGGAACTTCACGGCCGACAATTGGCAGGAACGTCTTTATAATAAAGGTGACAATGTGCTGATTGCTCCTTCGCAGCCAATCAGCATCGTTTTGGCCGACAGCCTCCAGCCTGGTGCAGTGGTGGTGGGCGACGATGGTGATGTCACGTTGAGTGGTGCGGCTCTGGCCGGTCCGGCCTCGGTCAACAAGTTCGGCTCGGGCCGCTTGGACATGGGTACGGCTTCTCATGCTTATACCGGCGCTTCGGTGCTGCACGGCGGCGTCTTCCGCTTCGCTTCACTGAAAAACGGCGGTGAGGCTTCGGGTATCGGCGCATCGCAGGAATTTGCCCAGAACTGGATCTGGGACGGCGGTGTGTGGGAATATACCGGTGGCAATGCCTCGACCAACCGCTCGGCCAAGGTCTATCAAAATACAGAATTCAATATTGTCAACGGCTCGACAGTGACCATGAACGGCACGCTGGAGGGCCCGGGTGGCATCGCGATAGCCGGCGGTCAGGTCACTGCCGGCTCGGCCAACTTCTTCTCTTACGAGGGGGCTACTAAAATCGCTGAGGGCGGCAAACTCTACATGGAAGGGGCAGAGACTATTGACGGCTTGCAAAATAAGCTGCACAAAGTGGTGCTGGCCGGTGGCACGCTCTATACCAAGGACAAAGATGACCGCTACGGCACCTACTATTTCCCCATCGAAGTTGAAGATGACAGTTATTCGCATATCCACTTCCATCGCAACTGCTCCATCATGAGCGAAGTGAGTGGCGCTGGTACCTTGGAATGGGATGTCACCTGGCTGCGTGAATACATTCGCGGCAGCTGGGACAAGTTCTATGGCCGGCTCATTGCCAACGGCTTGAATTCCGCTGGTAACTCACAGTTGATGCTCCTCAACAGCAGGGGTATCCCTAACGGGGTGGTAGAACTGAGGGGCACGGCCCAGATAGTTTCCTGGAAAAACAGCGCCACCTTCTACCTGGGTGGACTGGCTGGTCCGGCCGGCACTTACCTTAGTTGTGCGGACAAAAAGAATAATGGTGCCAGGATGACCTGGATCGTGGGCGGTGCCAATACCGACGAGACTTTTGCCGGTGTGATCGACAATCGTTGCAGCGCCAGCGGCTATAATGGTTCGACTTCCATCGAGAAGATTGGCAGCGGTGATTGGCGCCTCACGGGCAAGAATGTCCATTCGGGCACGACTACAGTCAGTGGCGGCCGACTCATCGTGGACGGCTCACTGACGGGTACGGGCGCTGTCACCGTCAAGAACGGCGGCACGCTCTGCGGCAAGGGCACGGTGGCCGGCAAGGTCGCGGTGGCCAGCGGCGGTGTCGTGGCCGTGTACGACACGGTCTTCAACCGCAACAACGTGTTTACCATGTCGGCCGGCTGTACGGTGGCCGAAGGTGGCATTGTCGAAGTGCCGCTCTACCGCAAGGAAACCCTGAACCGGGCTTCGACCATCAAGTTTGGCGCGGCCTCTTCGCTGAGCGGCACGCTGCGTCTGGACATGACCGAAGTGACCATCGACATTCCTGAAAACAGTTACTTCACCATATTCACTATTCCTTCCGGTGTGACGCTGAGCGGCGGCTTTACCGCTGTCGAGCCCTCGGTGCCGGGTCCCGGACTGAAATGGGATATGTCCGAGCTGCTGACCAGTGGCAAGATCTATATCCGCAACGAAAGCTATTCCGCCCTGGACAAGGTGGAGGCCGATGTGGTGTCGGTGCGCTACTACACGCTGATCGGCCAGGAAGTGCCCGAGCCTGAAGACCTGGGCGGCCACCAGCTCCTGCTGCGCCGCACGGTGAGGGCCGACGGCACGGTGAGGACCGAGAAAATATGGAAATGACAATCAATAGAATATTAACCAACTTATCAACCAGAGCATGAAAAAGAAAACTATCTTTTACGGCCTTTTGGGGCTGATGGGCTGCGTGGCGGGACTGCTGTCGTGCGACGATTTGTCCAAGGATCCCCACTATGCCGTACCGGACTGGCTCAAGGGCAGTGCCTACGAAGTGCTCGAGCAGGAGGGCAACTACACGACTTTCCTGCGGGGCATCGACTTGTCGGGCTATACCCCGATTGTCAAGGGCAAATCCATCCTGACGGTGATGGCTCCCGATGATGATGCCTTCAAAACCTATCTGCAGCAGGAAGGTTTCCAGAGCATCGACGAGATGTATGCCGCCCGTCCCGACGAGGTGAGCAAACTCATCGGTTTCCATCTGTTGTACTATGCCTTCGGCTGGGACAACCTGGTCAACTTCCGGCCCGAAGAGGGCGATGCCGCCACGGCCGACGAACGGATGACCAACGCAGGCTGCTACTACAAGTTCCGCACCAAGAGCAGCGATCCCATCGTCAAGGAATGGACCGGAGAGGATTCCGTGCTGGTCTATCATTTCGAGCGTTTTATTCCGGTGTTCAGCACCCAGCTGTTTGCCACCAAGGGCATCGACCCGGCCTACAACTACGAGTACTTCTTCCCGGGCACGACCTGGACAGGCGGCAGCCATGCGGGCAAGGCCAACGGCTTCAATGTGTCGAATGCGGCTGTCCTGGACGACGAACAGGTGGTGACCGACAACGGTTATCTTTATCATGTCAGCCAGGTGCTCCGTCCGCTGGAAAGCATCTATACCGAGTTGAAGAACAATGAGGACTATTCGGTGTTCTTCGACCTGTACAACAGCTACAGCGAATATGTGAAGGACGCCGAGCTCACCACCGACTTCGGCAACGGACAGGACATCTACCTGCACAACCATCCCAGCCTGGTCAACATCGCCTGCGAATGGCCCGTGTCCAACTACCGCAACATGTCGGAACTCTCGCGGGTGGGCTACAATGTGTTCGCTCCTTCGAACGATGCCATCGCCAGTTTCTTCACCTCCTACTGGACGGCGACCAGCGGCTACAACAGCCTGTCCGACCTGGATCCGCTCATCATGCGCTATTTCATCTTCCAGAGTTTCGGCGCCGACAATTTCATCGCCTTCCCCGAGGAAATCAAGAACGGCAAGGTGCTGACCAAGTTTGGCACACCGATCAATATCGACCCCGACCAGGTGACCTGGCGGCAGATGTGCTGCAACGGCGCCCTCTACGGCATGGACCAGATGACCCCGCCGGCCATCTTCTCCTCGGTCATCGGCAGCGCTTTCCGCGAAACCCGCTTCCTGCCTTATCTCTACGCCCTCGACGGCTCGGATCTGGTGCTGGCCCTGGCTTCGCAGAATTCCGAATTCGTGGCTTTGATTCCCGATACGGCCCAGTTCCGCGGATCGAACATCCGCTTCGAGACGGTCACCGGCGGTCATGAGCTGCAGGTGCTGAGCGAAGATGCCAGCTATGTAGCCATGAGCAGTTCGGCGCTTCGCAGCCTGGTCAACATGAACGTGTCGGCTTCGGCTTCGAGCCTGCCTGCCACTGGCATGAAGGTGATCGAAACCAACACGGCCTTCAACTACTGGTATGTGGTGGACGGCAAGATCACCACCAGCGCCCTGTTCAACAAGCAGCTCAATCCCACCTATACGGACGAGATCTACTTCCCGTTTGCGCCGCTCGAAAAGGATGCCACCGCACCCAACAGCGGCCGGTGGGACAATGGTTCGGCCTATACCTACAGCAGTCCTTCGGTCTTCATGCCGGGCGATGACGAGGGCCTGAACCGCACTTTGGCTGTCTGCAACGACAACACCTATCCTTATTATCTGTTCTCCCAGTTGCTGACCAAGGCCGGTCTGGTAGAAAGCCAGGCCCTGAAGGTGGTGATGGGGGATGCCCGTTTCATCGCCTTCGTGCCGACCAACGACGCCATCAAGGCCCGCATCAAGGAAATCCCCGGTTGCAGCGGATGCAGCGTGAGCGACACCTACCAGCTCTCGGGTACGCCCACCAAGGCCGCCCTGGCCAACTATCTGCGCAGCTATTTCCTGACCAGCGACCTGACGCCCTTCAGTGTCTATCCCTATCCGGGCAGCGGCCTGTCGGGCACCTTCGACACTTTTGGCGCATATAAGCTGAAAATTACCGATGACGGAACTTCTTTGAAAGTGAACTTCATCGACAAGGAAGGCACAGAAGGTCCGCAGGTCGATCTCTTCCAGACGGCCAAGTACCACTCCCTGCCGTTCTCCTACAGCGACGGTGCCTTCCATTTGATTAACGATATCCTGCTTTAAACGAAATTGCCGTATGAAACTATATAGATATCTGATTGTTGCATTGCTGGCACTGTCGTTCGGGGCAGGCCTGCAAGCGCAGAACAATACGGTCCTGACAGGTACGGTGACGGAAATATTTGACGGACGCAAGGAACCCATCTATGGCGCCAATGTCGTGGTGGTAAGTTCCAACAACCGTTATATGACCGGTGTCATCACCAATCTGGACGGTAAATACAGCATAGTGATCCCTTCCTATGAGAAGAACCCCCGCATCCGTTTCTCTTACATCGGTATGAAGACCGTCACTTTCGACTATACCGGTCAGAAAGTGCTTGATGTCACCATGGATGCCGATGTCAAGACCTTGAGCGAAGTGACGCTGACAGCCAAGCGGGTGGATCGTGACGAAATGGGCGTCTCCTTTACTGAGCAGACGGCTTCCACCCAGAAAATCGAAATGTCAGAGATCATCGAAACCACGCCTGTCACCGACATCGTCGAGGCCCTGCAGGGCCAGTTGGCCGGTGTCGATATCGTGGTGGGCGGCGACCCGGGCGCCCGCAGCGCCATCCGTATCCGTGGTGTCAACTCCTTGAACGCTTCTTCCGAACCGCTCATCGTGGTGAACGGTATCCCGTATTCGACGGAAATCGACGATGACTTCAACTTCGCCACAGCCAATGAAGAAGATTTCGGCGCTCTGTTGAACATCGCTCCGAGCGATATCGAATCGATCGAAGTCCTGAAGGATGCTTCGGCGACGGCCATCTACGGAACCAAGGGCGCCAACGGTGTGTTGCTCATCACCACCAAGCGCGGTGCCAAGGGCAAGACGAACTTCAGTTTCAACAGCAAGCTGATAGCCAAGTTCGAGCCGAATCCCATCCCTCTGCTCGACGGCCACCAGTATGTGGCTTTGATGCAGGACGCCATCTGGAACGCCGCCAATGCCAAGGGCTTGCAGAGTGCCACCAACGAGCTGAATCTGCTGTTCAACACCTACGACATCAATTACGTGCGCGACTGGCAGTATTTCGACGAATACAACGTCAATACCAAGTGGCTCGACTACGTGCGCTCCAATGCCTACACCTCCGACAACAGCTTCTCGCTGTCGGGCGGCGGCGACAAGGCTACCTACCGCTTTTCGCTGGGCTATCTGCGTGAGCAGGGAACGACGGTGGGTACGGCCATGAACCGTTTCAATACCGCTTTCAACATCCGCTACGACTTCAGTGAACGCCTCATGGTGAACACCGAATTCACCATGACCCAGACCGAGCGCGAAGCCAATGCCATCTCCACGCTGCGAGCCGAGGCCCAGCGCAAGATGCCGAACAAGAGCCCGTATTACATCGATGATGTGACGGGCGAGGAACTGCCCACCTATTTCTCCCGTCAGGAAGAGGATTTCCAGGGAGCGTTCAACGGCTCCTACCATTACAATCCGGTGGCTATGGCCCACATGGGCTTCAACAACACCATGCAGCGTGAGGAGAAGATGACGCTCAACGCTCAGTACACATTTCCCTTCTCGCTAATCTACAAAGGCTATGTCTCGATGAACATGCGTACCACCAAAAACCGCAAGTTCATCCCGCAGGAAGCCACCGGTGTGCTATGGACCAGCAACTACGCCAATCAGAGCACCGATGCCTTCACCGACCGCATGGTGCTGCAGAGTGAGCAGAAACTGCTCTACAACAAGACCTTTGCCGATGTCCATTCGATCGTTGGAACCATTCTGTTCTATGCTTCCCAGTCGGAAAACTACAGCTACACGAGTGCCACGAGCGGCAATGCTTCGCCCAATCTGAGCGACCCGGTGGCCGGTGCTGTGGTCAGAACCAGCGGGTCGGGCTATTCGATGGTTCGTTCGATGCGCTCTATCGGCCAGTTGGTCTATACCTACGACCGCCGCTATGTAGCCAAGGCTTCGTTCAACCGCGAAGGCAATTCGGCCATGGGTAAGAGCGAGCGTTTTGGCACCTTCCCGGCCTTCGGCTTGGCTTGGAATGCCCACGAGGAGCCTTTCTTCCGCGACCAGGGCGATGACAGCTGGCTCACCGAGGGTAAGTTGCGTGTGAGCTTGGGTTGGAGCGGCAATGCTCCGTCGGGCTCGTCGCTCTATCTGGGTGCTTACCAGTCGTTGGGCGAATACATGAGTCTGTCGGCCATCTATCCGGTGCGTATCCAGTTGGACCGTCTCAAATGGGAGACTTCGCGCGAGTGGAACTACGGTGCCGACCTGCGCTTTTTCAACAAGCTGGGTGTCACCTTCGACCTCTACGACAAATACACGAGCGACTTGCTGCTGAGCGGTGTGAGCATCCCCTCATCGACGGGCTATACCACCATCAAGTATTTCAACAGCGGCGAATTGAGCAACCGCGGTTATGAGTTGCGCTTCACCTACGACGCCATCAACACCCGCGACCTGAAGCTTTCGTTCAACTGCAACTTCAGCCACAACGAGAACAAGGTGGAGAAACTGCCGGTGAACATGAAAGAAGAAAACTACACCTTCAACAACGGCAACTATGCCGTGCGCGTGGTCGAAGGCGACCCGATCGGATCGTTCTACGGCTACCGTTACAAGGGTGTGTATGACAACACCGACGAGACTTGGGCCCGCGATGAATCGGGCCGGGTGATGTACGACTACCAGGGCAAGCCCATCGTCATGAAGAACGGCAACACGACCGTCTTTCCGGGCGATGCCAAGTATGAGGACATCAACCACGACGGTGTGATCAACGAATACGATATCGTCTATCTGGGCAACTCCAACCCGAAGTTCATCGGGGGTGCCGGCTTCACCTTGAAGTACAAACCCTGGACGCTGACCACCTTCTTCTACGGCCGTCTGGGCCAGAAAGTGATTAACCAGGCCCGTATGGATCTGGAAAGCATGTACGGCACCAACAACCAGAGTACGGCTGTCTTGAGCCGCTGGCGCAACGAGGGCGATGCCGCTACGACCGATATCCCCCGCGCTCTCTACGGCATGGGCTACAACTACCTGGGTAGCGACCGCTTCGTGGAGGATGCCTCATTTGTACGTCTCAAGACGCTGACGCTGTCGTACAGCTTGCCGCGCGAGGTGTTGAAAAAGTACAACATCAACACGCTGTCGGTTTTCTGCACGGGCTACGACCTGTTTACCTGGACCAAGTACAACGGACAGGATCCTGAAGTGTCGATTCCTTCGTCGGCCACGGCGCTGATCAAGGACAATTCCTCGACCCCTGTCACCAAGCGTGTCTCGGTTGGTTTCAACATTAATTTCTAAGGGAGGGCTTGAGTATGAAAAAACAATTGATATACATGGTATTTGCAGGCTTGATGGGCTTGACGCTGACATCGTGTAACGGTTGGCTGGACATCCTGCCCAACAACGAACAGGTGACCGACAACTATTGGAAATCCAAAGAGGATGTCGAGGCTGTGGTCGCCTCCGGTTATTACTATATGCGGCAAGCGGTGCCCACAATGATTGTCTGGGGTGAGGTGCGCGGCGGTACGCTGTACTCGACCAACACTAACCACGCCTATCTGCAAAACTTCAATGTGACACCCTCGAGCAGCATTTGCGCCTATTCGTCCATCTACAAGGTGATCGGCATGGCCAACAGCGTGCTCAAGTATGCACCTTCGGTGATGACTGAGGACGAGACCTACTACGAAAGTGTCATGAAATCGCATTTGTGCGAGGCCTTGTTCATGCGTGCATGGAGCTATCTGCTCCTGGTCAAGAACTTCCGCGATGTGCCGCTGGTGGTCGAGGCTTTCGTCAACGACGATGCCGACTACATGACCCCGAAATCGAAGGAGGCCGACATCATCGCCCAGATCAAGCAAGATGTGAAGGATGCCCTGGCCACCGGTGCCGCCAAGGATGTCTATGAAGATACCGATGGATACGGCTGGCAGAGCAAGGGCCGTGTCACCAAGTGGGCCCTGTATGCCCTGATGGCCGATGTCTGCCTCTGGAATCACGATTACGACGAGGCTATCCAGTATTGCAACTACATTCTGGACATCCCCGCCGGCGACACCTCTTTCCGCCCGCGTTTCATCCAGAATCCTGCCCAGTGGTATGAGATTTTCTATCCGGGCAACAGCAACGAGAGTATCTTCGAACTGAACTGGGAACAGAACCTGGCCCAGACCAATGGCTTTGGCAGCTGGTTCACGGTCAGCTCGGCCTCAACCCTGAAATATACCGACTATGCCCGCGACCGGATCATCTCGGAAACGGCCGCTGCAGCAGTCAATGCCACCGCCATGGGCTTGGATGACGGCCGGGTGGGCCGGATGCTCTTCGCTTCCTTCGTGACCGATGCCATCAACCAGAGTTCGTACGCCACGGCCAACAACTTCTGTGTGTGGAAATACAAGGGTACCGACGTCGTGGATATCGGCAACACCCGTCCTTCGGAGGATGCCAACTTTATCCTCTACCGTGTGCCCGACGTGATGCTGATGAAAGCCGAAGCCCTGGTTATGAAGGGTGGGGCGGAGGCTTGGACCACGGCTCTGGACCTGATTAACCAGATTCGCTCGCGTGCCTGCCTGGACGCTCTTACCATCAATGTGGCCGAAAGCGACGAGAAAGAGATGCTGGATGCCGTGATGAACGAATGGGACATGGAGTTCCTGGCCGAAGGTAAGCGCTGGTACAACCTGCTTCGCTACGGTCGCTATGACACGGGCGACGGCATCTACAAGAACGAGTTCATCAACCAGGTGATCGAGGGCAACCAGACCACCAAGGACGAATGGATCAAATCGGTGCTCCAGGACGAGAATGCCTGGTACATGCCCATCCCCTACAGCGAGATTTCTGTCAATCCTCTGCTGGAGCAAAATCCGTATTATTCAACGAGTAAATAAGTACAGGTATGAAAAAGAATATAGTCAGTATCATGCTTTGCGGCGCCTTGCTCTGTCTGGGTGCCTGCGGCGATGACAAGGTAGGCAGCGTCTATCAGATATTTGATGACAATCCTGCCTCCAAGACCTTGGAAGCCAACGAAGACTACAGTGAATGGGTCACCATCCTGCGCTATGCCGATCTGTACAACGCCTTGAACCAGGCCACCCAGGCCTTCACGGTCCTGGCACCCGACAACGAAGCGGTAAATGCTTTCTACACGGAAAAGGGTGTCGGTGGTATCGAGGATCTGGGTCAGGAATATGCTCGCGCCCTGATCATGCACCATACGGTGATCGATTCCATCCAGGTGAGCAATATGCAAATGCTCACCAGTTTGACCAACCTGAGCGGCGACGAGATCTCGGTCGAGATCGACTCGGTCAATGCCGGCCAGTTCATCTTCGGCGGAACGGCCCGGACCATCGAGTCGGGTGTCCATGCCTACAACGCCTTGATCTATTATGTGGATGCTGTGATGGTGCCCTTGGTCGAAACGGTTTACGACCGGCTGAAAGCCGATGGAAACTATAAAGTGATGACGGCCGTCATCGATGCCACGGGTTGGGACAAGGATCTTCGCAGGTCTTACGACACGACCCGTCTGGAAACGGGCAGCATTTCGGTGAGCCGCCGGGCCTACACGGTCCTGGCAGTGAGCGATCCGGTCTTTGCCAATGCCGGAGTCGCCAGCCTGTCCGACCTGGTGTCGAAACTGGGTGCCGGCAGTGACTACACGGCCCGGGAGAACGCCCTGAACGAGTTTGTAGCCTACCATATCTTGCTCAACAACTATTCGCTGGCCGATCTGCGCAGCATGTCGGGCAGCGACACCTCGCGCATCTGGGAAACGGCTGCCACCGACCAGGTGGTAATGGTCACGGCCGACACCACCAACCAGGACTGGACGCTGAACCTGCCCAACATTGCGGCCACACCGGCCCGCTTTGTCGAAGGCCAGGGCGACCAGATCTGCAAGAACGGCTATGTGCAGCCCATCGACAGCTGGCTGCCTGTGTGGGAGCCCGATCCTGTCACAGTGGTCTGGGACCTGGCCGATTACATCGAGATCAAGAATGCGGTGATTGAGAAATCGGGTGCCGCCGCCTACCAGCCGGCTGAGCCGGTCACTTCGGAGACCAAGGTCGATGTGTCGCAGAGCGGCGCCATCGAATATGTGGTGTCTGAATCGGGTGTGGGCGGATCGACCTATGCCTATGTGACCTACGTCAACTGCAAGAAAAACCTCAAGGACTGCTTCAACCACGACCGCATGGTCTTCAACCTGGGCTATATGGGCTCGGCTACGATGACCACCCCGACCATCATCCGGGGCAAGTACAAAGTGGAAGTGCAGTATGTCTATCTGAGCGACCACAGTTTCATGCGCAAGATGACCGATGGCAACGGCGGCATGATCCGCATGACCTTCGATGGAGAAAATGCCAAGTCGGCCCAGCCTTACACTTCGGATTCCAAATCGACGACCGGTGTCTATACGGCAACGCTCTACGACGAACTGGAGTTCACTTCGACCACGTCGCATGTGTTCAGTTTTGTCGTGCTCGACCCGACGGCCAGCACCAACTCCAAATTCAGTCTTCAGTTTGACTGCATCAAATTCACCCCTATAGCAGAATAAGACTATGAAAACAAGTGCTATCTTTTTATCGGTACTGATGGCAGGCGCCCTGTTGTTGACGTCCTGCGGACAGAACTGGGATGAACATTACTTCTCGGAAGAGACGGTCATCGAAAACGAGCAGCTGGCCGATGTGCCGGTTTCGACCGAGGCCTATCTGAGCGATCCCGCCCAGGCGGATTTGAGCCAGATGTATGCTTTCCTCAAGAAAAACGGGGTGTTTGACAAGCTGAAAGGCAAATCGCAGCTCTATACCCTGCTGGTAGTGTCTAACGACAATTTTGTCGAACCTGAGGCAGAGGAGGCCCAGTATATCGCCTTCTCGCATGTCACCGACATGAGCGTGTCGCCGGCCAACCTCCACAACGGCGACCGCATCCTCATGTGGCACAACAAGTTTGTCACTGTAGGCATGGACTCGCTGGCTCTGCTGGGCAACCTGAGCCATATCACCTTCAACGGCTCGCCCGTGAGTCGGGTGGTGCGTACCACCGATGGCTACATCTATGAGCTGGATGCCATGATAGCCACCCCGGTCTCGCTTTACGACTACATCAACGAACTGCCCGAAGAATACAGTCTGTTCAAGGACATGGTGCTGGCTTCCGGGGGCAAGCAGTTTGACAAGAAGAACAGCAAGGCAATCGGTGTGGATGCTACGGGCAACACCATCTACGACACGGTATGGATCTACACCAATGATTTCTTCGATGCCAAGAACTTTAGCCTGAGCAGTGAATCGTTGACGGCTACCATGTTCCTCTGCTCGAACGATGTGATCAACGCGGCACTGGCCGATGCCAACACCCGTCTCAAGAACTGGGGACTGGAGCGCGACCGCGACATCATCATGCGCTGGATCCTGGAAGCCTCGTTTTTCCGTACCAAATATGCGCCCTCAGACCTGGTTGATAACGATGACGAGGCCTTCCTCGACCTCAAGTCGATCTACGACCGTCAGTGGCGCATGGAAGCACAGGATGTCGATACCGAGCATCCCATTGATGTGTCGAACGGTGTCATCTACGAGGTCAACAAACTGTACATCCCCAACAATGTGCTGATATACCGTATCAAGGACTATTATCGCAACTGGGAGTACTGCACCGACCAGCAGAAGACCATGTACTACAACATGACCAACCTCAAATCGCTTGAGGTCAAGGAAGAGGTGGCCCTTTGGACACCTGTGGCCGGCGTCTGGCCCCTGCATGGCTGCTTCTCACTGAGCGCCTATTGCGACGATGCTTCCCTGGGCTTCAATATGAACATGGAGACGGTTCACTGCGTGTATGACGACCAGGGCAATGTTTCCGACGTGGTGCCCTACAACATTCCGCCTGGCACGTACCGCTTCTCGATGGGCTTCATGCAGAACTTGAACATGACCTTCAACATCAAGGTCTATGCCGTACTGGGCAACAGTCGTCAGGAACTCGGCTCATCGACCATTACGGTAGGTTCGACCACAGAATTCCACTTCGACCGCGGTACCTTCCAGAGCGATACCTGGCCCGAAGGCTACAAGGAGGTAAAGGACAGCTACGACCACAACAAGAAGAACAACTACGATACCGACGGCGGCTGTGTCATCGAAGAACTGGTGCTGCCCGATCTGCTGGGCAACAACACGGCCTATCCGCTCTATATCACTTGTGAATGTGAAAACGGCACCAGCAGCCGCATTGTCTATCATCACTGGTGCCTGCGTCCCAACAAGAATAACTATTAATGTCCTGAGTAATGAAAAAGATACAGTTATTATTGGCTATGATATTGGTCTCGCTGCCCTTTATGGCGCGTGAGATCCAAGGTTATGTGGTGTCGGTCGACGGACAGGCCCTGCAGGATGCCGTCATCTCTGCCTCGGGTGTGTCGAGTGTCATGACCGACGAGCAGGGCCGTTTCACGATCGATGTGCCCGACGGTGCCCAGCTTTTTGTCTGGGCCGACGGCTATTTCAACCGTACGGTCCGCACCGGTGCAGCGGCCACGCTTAGAATCGTGCTGCTTGGCACCGATACCTACAAGTATTCCGAAACGGGGGTATTGCCCTACCGCATCGAGGAGAAACCGATCGTGACGGCCAGCGCCAACCTCAACAAGAAGGACTTCGCCCTGGGCGCCGGCAGCATCGACCGGGCCATCCAGGGTGAGTTTGCCGGTTTGCAGGTGACGCAGAAGAGCGGAATGCCCGGTGAAGGCGCGGCTTTCCTGCTGCACGGCCTGACCACGCTGGCCGCCGACGCCCGTCCGCTGATTGTCATCAACGGCGTGCCCTACATGCCTTCGAGCGACGAGTCTCAGCTCATCGGCGGGTATTCGCGCAGCCTGTTCCAGGCCTACAACCTGAACGATATCCAGAACATCACGCTTTTGACGGGTGCTGAGGCCGCTCTCTACGGCTCGCTGGGCTCGAACGGCGTGCTGCTGATCGAAACCGACGGGGCCACCTCGGACGACATGAACACCAAGATTTCGTACAACGGCTCTTTCGGCTACCGCTGGAACAACAGCCGCATCCCGATGATGTCGGCCGCCCAGTACAAGTCGTATCTGTCGGATATCGGCATGACCTATTTCAGCGACATGTCGGATTTCTTCAACAACTTCCCCTTCCTGTATTCCGACCAGTCGACGCAGGCCTACAGCTATCTGTACAACTTCGACACGAACTGGCAGGACGAACTCTACCGGTCGGGTATTGCTACCGATCATCTGATCCGCGTGGAAGGCGGTGACGCTATTGCCAAGTACGATATCTCGGTGGGCTACTCCCACGACGAAGGGACGCTCAAGCGTACGGCCCAGGATCGTTTCAACGCTCAGATCAACTCCAATGTGTTGGTGAGCAAGAAGGTCGAGATCGGCACCTCCATCGGTTTGGCCTACCTGGACGGCAACTACCAGGAACAGGGCATGATTCCCGAGACCAACCCGCTGCTGGCCGCCTATCGCCGTTCACCGGTGCTGAGTCCCTACAAGAGCGACATGTACGGCTCGCTGCTGGACACGTATGCCTCCTATTATTACGGCAACAACACCAACACCGACTTTATCGTGAGCAACCCGACGGCCATCATCAACACGCTGGCGGCCGACATGCGCCAGTATGATGTGAACATGAGCGCCCGCCTCAGCTACAAGCCCACCAACGACTGGGCCCTGAACGGCATGGTGGGTCTCTACTACAACTACGACCAGGAGGGTATCTTCGTGCCGGGTATCAACAACAAGGACATCGTGCCCCAGTTCGACACCTTCGGACAGAGCAACAACATCGTCCGTCAGGGCGTGAGTGAGACTTTGAACTGGTTTGCCGCCCTGAACGCTTCCTACAACCACACTTTCGGCGATCTTCAGCTGACGGGCCGCATGGGTACCCAGATGATGATGAACAGTTTTGAAACCGACATGGGTGTGGGACGCAACACGGCCAACGACTTCTACCAGACCTTGTCGGATGTACAGAACATCGGCCGCTACTTCTCGGGCTACGGCAGCCGCTGGAACTGGATGAATGTCTATTTCCAGGGCGTTTCCAACTATGCCGACCTGGCCAGGATCAGCGTGATGGTCTCGACCGACGGGGCCTCGTCGACGGGCAAGGATGCCACGCGCATGGGGTTCTTCCCGGCTGCATCGGCCACATTGATGCTGGCCAATCTCGATGAACTCCAGGAAATTGAATGGCTTAATCGCCTGGATGTGTATTCCGATTTCAGTACGACGGGCAACAGCCGCTTTTCGGGTAACTACGGCAAGTACTATTACAGCAGCCGGCTCTATCAGAACATTGCCGGCATTGTCCGCAGCAACGTGCCCAACACAAGTATCAAGTGGGAAGAGGTGCTCCGCACCAATATCGGAGTGAACGCCTCCTTACTCGACTACCGACTGGGCCTGGATGTGAACTATTTCAACAACCATGCCTACGATGTGCTGATGACCCGCGTGGAGTCGTCGCTCTACGGCACGGGTCTGCACTACAGCAATGACGCCGAAATCGACAGCAAGGGTGTGGATATCGCCCTGAAGGTGGCTCCTGTCTATACCCGCGACTTCAAATGGATAGTGGGCGGCAATGTGACCCGCCTCTTCAACACGGTGGGTTCGCTGGGCACAGCCGACAATCTGATCAGCAAGTTGTCGGACGGCGCCACTCTGGTGACCCGTGTGGGTGAGACTCCCTACAGCTTCTACGGCTACGAGACCGATCCCGACATGCCCGTCTATGCCACCACGACGGCTGCCCGCACGGCCTACGCCTACACGGAAGGTGGTGTGGAAAAGACCCGTCCGATGCTCAACCGCAACGGTGTGGAATACCAGGCCGGTGACATGAAGTTTGTCGATCAGAACGGCGACGGTGTCATCGACGATGCCGACCGCGTGATCCTGGGCTCTGCCACGCCCGACTGGTACGGCAGCCTGTTCACTCGTTTCCAGTACAAGGGTTTCGCCCTGGATGTCAATTTCATCTATTCGCTGGGCAACGAGGCTTACAACGCTGTGCGCCGCGTCACTGAATCGGCCTCCGACTTC
>JAFSRR010000024.1 GCA_017446025.1 Bacteroidales bacterium
ATCGTCGCCCGGCGTGACGGGATCTTCGCAGGCAGCAAACATCAGTGCCAGCAGTGCGATGGGAAGTAATCTTTTCATAGTTTGTCTATTCAAAATATTCTATGGTGCGTCTCAGCGAAGCGTCGTAAACCGGTCCTTCCGGGCCGTTGATGAGCACCATGTACTTGTTGGTGAAATAGGTCCAGTTGCCGTGGTCGTCGTACTCGTATTCCCAGGAGGAAGGACGTGTCCAGGGCGCATCCGATTCTTCGTTGAAGCGTTCCTTCATATCGATGAGGTCGCCTGCCTTGTTGTAGGTGTATTTCTCCCAGAAGCAGAAGCCGAACAGGGCATCGAAAGGATTGCCTTCCTGGCAGGTCCAGGCGATGGGATTGAGGTATCTCTTTTCCGTCTCGGAGAATTCGATGTAGCCATCGGGCCCGTCCATGGTGAGGGGCATGCCGTTGTCACGCCATGTCATGGCCGTGACACTGTTGAGGACGCGACCCTCGATTTCGAAGGTGAACGAGTAGGGATAGTCGCCTTGATAGACCACGGGATTGGGACAGCTCCATGTGTAGTCGGGATAGTCGTCGCCCTGCATGATGGCGCCCAGGGTGTCCTCGTTGCGGTCGTAGAAACGGTAATAGGAGTGGTAGGAATGCCACATCTTGCCGTCGGCATCGAAGGAGTACAGATAATCGACAAAGGATTTTGTCGTGTCCGATCCCAGCCACGTGCTGGTGCGGACGGCCGAAAGATCCTTGATGATGGAATTGTTGTGGTCGCGATAGTCGGGGCCCAGGCATCTGAACACGCGGCTGTTGAGGTAGGCGTCGGGACGCTGGAAGACAAACTTGCCGGGGTTGTCGTATTCATAGACTTCCTCCTCGATGACACCGTTCCAGGGATCGAACTCCGTGCCGCCTTTTTCCCGGGTACGGCCATGACGGCTGCTGATGAGCCGGCCCTGCTGGTCGTAGGTGAAAAGGGTGAGCCATTCGCCGCGAGTGCTTGTGGGGTCGACGTCGCGCATCGAAACAAGGTGCCCGGCCCGGTCGTATTCATATTCGCGGTGGCTGCTGCCTCCCACATACCATTTCTTGACGGGGCCGCGCAGTCCGATCTTCTCACGGTCGGTGCGCTCCCAGAAATTGGTCTCGTACCAGGCCTCGGGGACAAGGCCGCCTGAGTCGGTGGGGTTGATGATGATGCTGTCGCCAGATTGCTGGTTGTTGCCGGAATCGTCGCCCGGCGTGACGGGATCTTCGCAGGAGAACATCAGAGCAACTGCTCCGAATGCGAACATCAGAAGTTTAAAAGCTTTCATATCAATAAGAGTTAGAATGGTCTGGTTTTGACGCAGAAATCTGTCTCGGCCGTAAAGATATAATATATTGGCTGATAATAAAAACATCGGGTGACAAATAAAAAAGACATCCCGGAAGCCGAAGCTCCCGGGATGCCGTTATGGAAGGCCTTTGACAGGCTGTCAGAGAGAATCAATAACCCGTGTTCTGATATTCGTCCCCATTGTTGATGGAGGGCAGGAAGGTGCTGGTGTCAAAGGGTCTGAGCACGTAGTTCACATTGAAGTACTGGGCCAGCGAAGGATTGGTCTCCTGCAGGTAGGTGGCATCCTTCAGCATGCCGGTACGGGCCAGGTCGTAGTAGCGCTGGAATTCACCGCAAAGCTCACGGCCGCGTTCGTCCAGGACGGTGCGGACGGTGGCAGTGCCTGCCAGGGCGGTGGCACCGGCACGGTTTCTAACCTTGTTGATGTAGCCCATGGCATTGGCAGCGCCGTTGAGGGCGATGTCGGCTTCGGCGGCGATGAAGTACATTTCCGGCATACGGATGATAAGCATGGCGTCCAGGTTGCCGAAACGCATCTTGCTGGCATTGCTCTCAAAGAAGTTGGAAGAGTTGTACTTGGTCAGCGAAGGATAGAAGTACGACAGGAAGTTCTCATTCGAACCGTCGGCCTTGTAGTCGGGCGTGGTGTTGGTGTAGGCATGTTTCAGTTTGATGGTCTTGCCTGCATCGTCATACACGTCGGCATAGTCCACGATGAGCTGGGTGCTGGTCGATTTGGCGGCCACCTTGGTGGCATAATCGGCATCCTGCGGCATGACAAATTCGATGGCCATGTCGCCCACGTTGATGGTCTGGCCTTTCACCACGGTGGTGTCCTTGTCAAACTTGGCGGCGATGTCGCCCGTCCAGGTGTAGGCCTTGTTGGCGTTCCACTTGTTCTGAAAAATCAGGGCAAAACGGGGGTCCAAGGTGTTGTCGTCGTTGACAAACAGGCTGATCAGGTGCTGGGTCGGCATCAGATAGCCGTTGACCGAACCTTCCAGGGTGACATAGCTCTCGGCGTTGTTTTCACGGGCCGGGAACTGGGTGGTCTGGCAGCGGAAGATGGTGTGGCACATGTTCAGTATGTGAGCGCCATTGCTGCTGCCGTTGTACGTGCCGCTGGCAAAATACGAATGCTTCCACAGGGCTTCGCGGTTGTTGAGGTTGTTGGCCTCGTTGAAGACATCGGCGAAGTTGGGATACATATAGGTGTTGTAGGTGGCACCGCCGGCCTCGCAGTCGGTGATCAACAGCTTGGCATTGTCCAGCGCCTTCTGGTAGTAGGGCGCCTTGTTGTCGGTCCAACGGGTGGCCTGCAGGGCAGCGCGTGCCAGCAGACCGATGGCCGATTTCTTGCTTGGACGGGTGATGACGTTGTCGTCGCCCACGGGCAGCCATTCAACGGCATATTCCAGGTCGGGGATGATGATCTCGTCATAGACCTTGATGGGATCCATCTTCTCGGGCGAGTAGGTGCCTTCGCCCACGCTGGTGTTGGCCTCGGTCACCACTGTGATGGCTCCGAACTGCTCTACACCGTGGTAGTAGTACAGGGCACGCATGAAGCGGGCTTCGGCTGCCTTGGCGTTGCGTTCGGCATCGGTGTTGAACTTGGGCAAGTTGATGAACTGCAGTACCTTGTTGCACGAGCCGATACCATCGTACAGTGAATACAGGAAGTTCAGCGTGTAGGTGGTGTTGGGGGCACCGCCGGCAAAGAACCAGCAGTACTGCTGATAGGTGTTGTCCAGATTTCTCGGCGTGGTCCACAAGTCGGATTCGGCTTCGGTGATGGCCATGAAGTCGATCTTGTTGATGTTGCCGTAGAAGCTTCTTTCCAACCCGAAGTAGATCTGGTTGACCAGGGTCTGGAAGCCTTCGGGCGTCTGGCTCATGTTTTCGAACGTGAAGCCGCCGGGGTCGTCTTCTTCAAGAGAACAGGAAGTGTAAGTTCCGCAGGAAAGGGCTGCGACAACCACCGGAATGAAATACTTATAAATATTTTTCATAGGTGTAATCTCCTTTCATTAAAATGTGATGTTCAAACCAAAGACAAACTGTCTGTAAAGCGGATAGCGCGAAGAGGAGGATTCGGGATCCACGCCCTTGAGCTGGGTGGCTTTGGTCCAGACAGCAGGATTGTAGGCCGTGCCGTAAACACGCAGGCGGTCGATGGCAGCCTTCTTGGTCAGCGTGCGGGGCAGGGTGTAGCCCAGCGTGATGTTCTTGATCTTCACGAAGTCGCCGGCAAGATAGTTACAAGCTGAGGCGGCGGGGTTGTTGTTCAGACCGGGAGCATAGTAGTAGGCATCGGTGTTGGCGGCCGTGTAGTAATCGACCCCCGAGGGCTGGTTGCTGGTCACGTTGTCCGAGCCGTTGTAGTAGCTATACGATACCAGGTGACCGAAACGTCCCATCAGATAGACGGTGGCGTCGAAGCCCTGGAAGGTGAAGGTGTTGTTCAGACCGGCAATGTATTTCGGGGTGTAGGTACCCAGCACCTGCTTGTCGTTTTCGGTGTAAAGATGGACACCGGGTTCGGCATCGGCATCGTTGGGCACGGTCTCGATCTTGACAGCACCGGGTTCTGCACCGTAGAGGGCGGCCTCGGCAGCCTCGTCGGCCTGCCAGATGCCGACATACTTGTAGTCATAGACCGAATTGATCGATTCGCCTTCGAAGAACCAACCCAGCGTATTGTCTTTGAAGTTGCCGCCGGGCAGGTTGACAATCTTGTCGGTCTGCCAGGCCAGGTTCAAAGAGGTGTTCCAGGTGAAGTCCTTGGTGCGGATGTTGTGCGAGGTCAGGGTGACTTCCAGACCGCGGTTCATCGTTTCGCCCAGGTTCTGCCAGCTGGCCAGCGTCCAACCCCAACCGGTGAAGCCGGTGGTGGCGGGAATGGCGCGGGAGTAGAGCAAGCCTTTGGTCTTGGTGTCGTAGTATTCGATGGTACCGTCCAAGAGGTTGTTCAGGATGCTGAAGTCCAGACCCAGGTTCCAGTTGTAGGATTTCTCCCAGCCGATACCGGCGTTACCATAGGTGCTGGTGTATTGGGTGATACCGCCTGCATTCGGCGAGTTCGGGCCATCGACCGAGATGTTGGCGGGATACTTGTACATGCCGGATGCCGTAGCGTAGGCCGACATACCACCCGAGTTACCGGTGACACCGTAGCTGGCACGGATCTTCAGGTTGTCGATGAAATCTTTCGTATCTTCCATGAACTCTTCGTCGCTCAGGCGCCAAGCCAGGGCCAGGGAGGGGAAGTAGTCCCATTTCTTGCCTTCGGACAGCCACGACACACCGTCGTAACGGATCGAAGCCGTAGCCAGGTATTTGCCCTTGAAGCTGTAGGCGGCACGTCCGGCGTAGGACATCTGCTGCGTCTGCTTGTAGTTGCTGTCGACATAGAAGTCGTTGCCGCCGCCCATGCGGTAGAACAGCCAGGCGTCGAGCTCCTGTCCCTTCGAACCGGTGTAGTTGTCAACCAGCTGGCGATAGTTCCAGGAGGTCAGGGCGGTCAGCACCAGGTTGTGGTCTTCGTTGAAGTTCTTGTTCCAGGTGACGATATTGTCCCAAGTGTAGGCCCATTCGTTCTGGGTGTAGATTTCGGCGTAGGGGATGACATAGCCCACATAGTGGGGCGACTGGGTCCAGCATTCCGAACCATAGTATTTGCCACGGTTCACATTGGCGTGCGAACCACCAATCTGGGTCTTGAAGGTCAGATCGTTCATGGGCTTGATCTCCAAGTAGGCGGTCGGCTGCAGATAGACCGACTTGGTCTGGTTGGCATACTGGTTGGTGCGCCAGTCGGCCAGCGGGGAGATCTGGCCGTTACCGGCGTTCTGGCCGATGTAGAAATACTGCAGGTTGCCGTATTCGTCGTAGGGCAGACCCAGTGGCAGGCGGCTGACGGCGTTGCCGAAGACCGGGTTGGCCGTGTTGTTCAGAGAGAAGGTGCTGTTGGTGACCAGTCCGATTTTGGCCCAGTCGAAGACCTGCTGATCGGCATTCAGACGGAAGACCATCTTGTTGCCTTTTTCCATCGGCATCAGACCCTGGTCCGAAGTGTAGGACAAGGACGAATAGACCTGCTGCTTGGCGTTACCCGTGGAGACAGACAGGCTGTACTTCTGCGTGGTGGCCTTCTTGCCGTTGTTCACGGCTTCGTCCACCCAGTCGATCCACTGGCCTGCGTTGTAGGCATCCAGGTAGTAGGTGTTGCCGCCGAACAGCGTGGACATGTCGGCAAAGTCGGCACCGTTCTTGTTCTTGTAGGCTTCGTGGTAGTAGTCGAGCCATTCCTGACCCTGCATACCATGTTTATACATAGGTGTGCCCTTCACGCCGAAGTAGGAGTCGAAGTTGACCGTGGTGATACCCTCTTTACCCTTCTTGGTGGTGATGAGGATGACACCGTTGGCACCGGCCGAACCGTAGATGGCGGTCGAGGCGGCGTCCTTCAGCACGTCGATGCTCTCGATGTCGGCGGGGTTGACCTGGCTGAAGTAGTCGTTGACATTCTGAACGACACTGTTGTCAGCGGTGTTGACCACCAGCTTGTCCACAATGGTCGTGGTCGGCATGATGACACCGTCGATGACGATCAGCGGGCTGTTGTTGCCGTAGATGGAGCGTGCGCCACGCAACATGACACTGGGGTTGCTGCCCACGGCACCGCTCGACTGGACGATATCCAGACCGGAGATGCGGCCCTGCAGGGCTTCCATGATGTTGTTGGTCGGAGCGGCGACAATGTCCTTGGGGGCGATCGAGGAGATGGCTCCCGTCAAGTCGCGACGTTTCATCGTACCGTAGCCGATCACCACCACGTCGTCCAAGTCTTTCGTGTCGGCTTGCATGGTCACTTTCATGCCATTCTGTGCCGGCAGCTCAAGGCTTTCCATGCCCAGATACGAGAAGCGCAGGGTGGCTCCCGGCTTGACGCTGAGCACGAATTGGCCGTTGGCATCGGTCGTTGTTCCGTCGTTGGAGCCGGCGATCATGACGTAAGCTCCGATCACTGCCTGCCCGTCGTCAGCCGACACCACCGATCCGGTGATGGTCTGGTTCTGGGCAAACATCAGGCCTGTGACTCCTAGTACACAAGCGAGAAAAACATACAGTTTCCTTTTCATAGAACCTTTGATTGATGAATAAAGTGATTGATTAAAAATTACTTTTTCTACATGAGTGAAAAGCTCCTTAAATGTTAAACGAGATAAAATTCCTGAGTTTTGCGCAAAGGTATTTTTTATAATCTAATCTGCAAATTATTAATTGAAAAAAGCTGTTTATGTTAAGTTAATAAATCTAAAACGATTCAGGAGGCCTAAAATTCTGTGCAAAATATAAATTAACCATATTATTGCTTGAAAGTAAGCGATTAATGCAAATTTCATTAAACCTATTTCTGAGCAGGACCAACTCGTTGAAACTGGGCTGTCGGGATCAGTCGGTTTTTCCCGGCTTGTTTTTGGGAATCGTAAGAAAAAACTATCTTTGCGACAATACGAGGAAATGCAATATCAATCCATATAACTATGAAGAAAACAGTTTTGACAGCCGTTTTGCTGCTGGGCCTCGGTTTGACTGCCTTTGCGGCAGATGCACCGAGGAATGAGACGCTGCTCGACAGCGGATGGACGTTTTTCGCCTCCTACGATATCAGTCGTCGCTCGACCGTGGAGACCGTCACGGTGCCCCACTCCTGGAACCTGACCGATGTGTTCGAGGGGCTTAACTACAACCGCGGCACCTACCTCTACCAGCGCAATCTGGTTTGCGATGCTTCCATGAAGGACAAGCGCGTGTTTCTGAAGTGCGACGGCGTGAACACCTATGCCGAAATCGCCGTGAACCGGCAGTATGTGGGCCAGCATGCTAGCGGCTACACGGCCTGCTGCTTCGAGATCACCGACTGGCTCAAGGAGGGCGACAACAAGCTCACCATCGTGGCCAGCAACGCCTACCGCACCGATATCGCCCCCATGGCGGGCGACTTCAACATGTACGGCGGTATTACCCGTCCGGTACACCTGATTGTCACCGGACAGGACTGCATCTCGCCCCTGGACTATGCTTCGACGGGCGTCTATGTGCATCAGGACAATATCTCGGCCGCCCGGGCCGACATCAGCGTCGAGACCGTGCTTTCGCTGAAGGGCGGCCTTGAAGGCAAGCAAGTGCGTGTCAGCATCGTGGATGCCGCCGGCAAGACTGTGGCTTCGGGCCAGAGCACCGACTTTGTCCGCCGCGAGGACAGCCCCTTCGATGCCCATGCCTACACCAGCATGATTCCGCTCTCGGTCTCCTCGCCGCGGCTGTGGAACGGCCGGCAGGATCCCTATCAATACAAGGTGGCCGTCGAATTGCTCAGCGACGGGCAGGTGGTCGATCGCATCGAGGAGCAGACGGGCTTCCGCTATTTCCATGTGGATGTCGATGAGGGCTTCTTTTTGAACGGCAAGCATCTCGACCTGCACGGTGTCTGCCGCCACGAAGAGGGTTACCAGACGGGCGGTCTCTACAACGAGGAGGCCATGGCCCAGGATGCCGACATCATCTACGAACTGGGTTCGACTGGAGTGCGCTTCGTGCATTATCCCCATTCCAAATACGACGTGCAGATGTACGACCAGCGCGGCATCGTGCTCTGGTACGAGCTGAACCTGGCCGGCCCCGGCGGCTACGGCTCACCGGGCTACATGAAGAATCCCGACCTGGAAAAGAACGTCATGCAGAACCTCGTCGAGATGATCCGTCAGAACTACAACTCGCCGGCCATCTGCTTCTGGAGTCTCTGCAACGAACTTTCGTTCAAGTATGACGAACCGGCCACCTTCCTGCGCCAGCTCAACGCCAAGGCCAAGGAAATCGATCCGCAGCGCCTGACCACCTTTGCCATCTGCTACGACCAGGACAAATTCCAGGGCATCACCGATGTGCTGGGCTGGAACAAGTATTTCGGCTGGTACCTGGGCGAAGGCGGTGTCGGCGAGTTCATGGACCAGGCCAAGATCGCGGCTGCCGGACAGCCCCTCGGGCTCTGCGAATACGGTGCCGCCGGCAGTCCCAACCAGCATGGTTTCGAGCGCCGGGTCAGCAACCGCGTCCACTTGGAGGAATACCAGGCACGCGTCCACGAGGACAACTGGCGGGCCATGTCCACCCGGCCCTTTGTCTGGTGCAAATTCATCTGGCAATACAGCGACAACCCCTCCAGCATCCGCGACGAAGGCGACATGCGGGGCATGAACGACAAGGGTATCGTCACCTGGGACCGCAGCATACGCAAGGACGCCTATTATTTCTACAAAGCCAACTGGAACCCCGAACCGATGCTCTACATCGCCGCCCGCCGCTACACGCAGCGCGGGGAGGGCGTGACCGATGTCAAGGTCTATACCAACCAGGCCAAGGCTACGCTCTACCTCAACGGCAAGAAGCTGCAGACGGCCAGGAAAGATGATATCAACTGCATCGTCTTCCACGATGTCGCCCTGCGGGAAGGCGAGAATACCATCATGGTTAAGGCCGGCAAACTGAGCGACGAATGCTCCCTGATCTATGATCCATCCTTGAAACCTCGTGTCAACGGTGGCTTCGGCCGTCTTGACGGCGCTGTCAACTAACGAACGATCTAATGTTTTATCATGGGCATCGCATAGTGTTCCCCGAACCGTCGCGGCAAGCCGCGACCTCCCTCCCAACGGCCAAAAGGCCGTCGGGCCCCTCCCTTTATGGCGGAGCCATGACCTCCTTGGCGCTCGAAAGAGCAAATGCGTTTGCTCTTTGCTCGCTTATGCGTCGGTTCCCCGAGCCGAGGGTGGCACGGGTTCTTGGTAACACTATGCGATGCCACTATCGCAATAAACAAATGAGAAAAACTACTCTATTGATGGCCTGTGTGATGCTGATAGGTGTCGGCGGGCTGCGTGCCGAAAAGGTGCTGGAAGCAACGCCCCAGAATTTCGGCACAGTGATGAAAAGCCTGCGTCAGGCAGTCAAGAACCAGAAGGAAGATGTCACCGTCGTCCTGCACGAAGGCACATACCAACTGTCATCGCCGCTGGTGTTTGACGAAACCCTGTCGGGCAAGAACGGATACACCTTGCGCATCAAGGCTGCCGAGGGCGAGACACCCGTCATCAGCGGCGGTGTCCAGGTGACGGGCTGGGAGCGAGTCCACGGCAATCTGTACAAAGCCCCCTTCAAAAGCGACAAGAAGCTGCGTTCGCTCATCGTCAACGGGCAGCGGGCCCGCATGGCCGGATCGCGCCAGCTCATCCAGGGACTGGGCGCTTACGGACGCATCGCCATCACGGACGACGAACCCTGGGCCTTCGGCCGCGGCCGGGCCTTCGAAGGCATCATGATGCAGAGCGGTGCCGAGATGGGTGCCTTCCGCAATCCCGAAGATGTCGAGCTGGTGCAGAACTCCGTCTGGACCGAAAAGATCATCTGTGTAAAGGATATGCAGAAGTGGGGCGACACCATCGCTGTCGAGCTGCAGCAGCCCTACGGTGCCATCCTGACCAACCTCAAATGGGCCGGCAAGACCAATTTCCAAGGCAAGTTCTTTGTGCGTAACGCCATGGAACTGCTCGACGAGCCGGGCGAATTCTATTTCGACCGCAGTGCCCAGATGCTTTATTACATGAGCTGGGGCGAAGATATGTCCCAGGCCGAGGTCATCGCTCCCCGCACCGAAGGACTGGTGCGCATCCTGGGCAAATCGACCGCCAAACGGGCCGGCAACATCAGCCTGGAAGGCCTCACCTTCGCCTATGACGCCTGGAACCTGATGGACATCGAAGGTTCCCACGGTTTCGGCGGTATCCAGAGCCTGGCCATGGCGGTGAAATACATCCCCGACGGCAACTGGCACCCGACCAAGTACAATTCGGTCGAGCTGCCCTGGGGCACCATCGAAGTGCGCAATGCCGAGAACGTGAAGCTGCTGGGCAACCGCTTCGAACACCTCTCGTCGGCGGTGGCCGTGAGCCTGTCCAACGATGTGACCCGCGCCGAGGTGACGGGCAACGTCTTCATGGACCTCTTGGGCAATTCCATCAGCGTGGGCCATCCGCAGCATTATGAGATCGGCGACGGCGAAGGCCTGTTTTCCGCCGATGTGGAGGGCCTGTGCCACGACATCCGCATCACCAACAACTATGTGCGCAACATCTGTCTGGATTTCCGTCAGCTGGAAGCCATGATCGGTTTCTTTGTCAAGGATGTCCATTTCGACCACAACGACATCACCGGCACTCCCTACGGTGCCATCGCCCTGGGCTGGTGGTGGGGCAACGCCGGTATTCCCGAATCGACCGTGGCCGGCGACAACTCGGTGAGCTACAACCGTCTGGGTGGTACGCACCAGATCCTGACCGACGGCGGTATCATCTACATGCTTGGCCGTCAGCCCGGTTCGGTCTGCGAAGGCAACTATCTCTACAACGGCCCGCGGTGCATCTATCCCGACGACGGTTCTTCGGGCTGGACCATCCGACGGAACTTCGTCAACAGCCTGCGTCAGCTGTGGCTGCACATCGACTCGGACCGCGACTACGAAATCACCATCGAGGACAATTATGTCAAGGATAACTATTTGAAGAACAGTGGTGACGGCGTGGAAGTGCTGCGTACCAAGGTGTTCCGCAACATCCCCTTCAGCGAGGAAGCCCTGGCCATCCAGCAGGCCGCCGGCATCGAGCGCGAGTGGCAGCACATCATCCCACGCTTCGATCCGCGACCTGTATCGCTCTATATCGAGATGTACGTCCAGAAGATACAGTAGCGATGAAACTGCGGGTGATACTGCTCATGCTGCCGCTCGTGGCGTTGCTGTCTTGTCGGCAGCGTCCGGCCAGCGAGACCGACGACGGCCCCTACCGGCCCGACTGGCAGTCGCTGGAAGAGCATGTGGCCGTGCCCGACTGGATGCGCGATGCCAAATTCGGCATCTATTGCCATTGGGGCGTCTATAGCGTGCCGGCCTACGGCAACGAGCAGTATTTCCACTATATGCACGACGAGGGCGTGGGGCTGATGAATGCCCGCCAGCGTCATGAACAGATGTACGGGCCGCTCAGTGAGTTCGGCTACCACGATTTCATCCCC
>JAFSRR010000025.1 GCA_017446025.1 Bacteroidales bacterium
CTGGACCTCATCAGGCCCCTCCACGGTGACCTTCATCCGGTCGCCCATCTTGAGTTCCAGGGTCATGAGCGCCAGAATGCTGTTCAGGGGGATGGTCCTGCCCTTGGCATTGAGGCTGAATTCGGACTTGAAACTGGAGGCCGTCTTGATCATCAGGGCGGCGGGCCGGGCGTGCATGCCCAGCGGATCCATTATGACATGATTGATTAATCGCATAGTTGACGGATTTTTGCTTTGACAGAGATTATACGGGAGGGACTTACCGACAGGCGGGTCAGGCCCAGTTGCAACAACTGGGGCAGGGCTTCCACGTCGCGGGCCAGTTCGCCGCAGAGGCTCAGGCCGACACCTTCCTGGCGGGCGGCCTCGACGGTGAAGGAGATCATTTTCATGACGGCCGGATGACGGTCGTTGAACTCGGCGGCCAGCGCTTCGTTCTCGCGGTCGGCGGCCAGGGTGTATTGGGCCAGGTCGTTGCTGCCGATACTCAGGAAACTGACTTCGCGAGCTAGCTCTGGAGCCAGCACGACAGCGGCCGGGGTCTCGATCATCAGGCCCAGAGGCAGGTCGTCGCGGTAGGGCAGACCGGCCTCTTTGAGCTGGTCGGCGGCCTCTCGGAGCAGGGCTTTGATGCGACCGACCTCTTCGACGGAGGTAATCATCGGAAACATCAGGGCCGGCTGGCCCTTGACGGCTGCCCGCAGCAGGGCGCGCAGCTGCATCTTGAACAGGTCGGGATGGGCCAGGCAGAAGCGGATGCCCCGGCAGCCCAGGGCGGGATTGGCCTCCTGGGGGAGGGGCAAGCCTTCGATCTGCTTGTCGCTGCCGATGTCCAGGGTGCGGAATACCAGCGGCCGGTCGGGCATCAGCTCGAGACATTGGCTGTAATATTCGAACAGTTCTTCCTCGTCGGGCAGATGCCGGCGGCCCAGGAACGAGAGTTCGGTACGGAACAGACCGATGCCGTCGCAGCCGGCCTGGAGGGCTTGGCGGATATCTTCGATGCTGCCCACATTGGCCAACACTTCGATGCGTCGGCCCTGGTAGCAGAGCTTCTGGCCGGTGGAGGCGAGCACCTGTTTGCGGTAGATGAGTTCCTGCGCCTTTTCCTTGAGCAGGGTCTGGGTCGAACTGTCGGGCTCGATGAAGATGAGTCCTTCGCCCCCGTCCATGGCCAGTGTCTTGCCCTCCAGGGTAGGCTCGATGTCCAGGTCGGGACAGACTATCAGGGGCAGGCTCATGCCGGTGGCCAGGACGGCCAGATGGGACGATGCGGAACCGTGTCGGACAACCAGTCCGAGCAGGTTTTCCCGGCCCAACTCCAGCAGGTCGCCGGGCAGCAGGCTGTCGGCCACGACGATGCCGGGCGAGAGCAGTTTGTGGTCGGTCTGACCCTGGCTCAAGCAGCGCACCAGCAGCGACGACACATCGCGTATGTCGGCCGATTTGCTGCGCATCAGCTCGTCTTCCATGCCCAGGAACACATCGGCATAGAATTCGCTGGTCTGCAGCACGGCATAGACGGCCGTGCGCTTGTCGTGCAGGATGCTTTCCTCGATGCGGCCGATAAACTCCTGGTCTTCGAGCATCAGTTTCTGGGCTTCGAAAATGGCGGCCTGGTCTTTTTCGTACAGGGCCTGGGCCTTTTCGCAGCGCAGGGTCATCTCTTCGACGGCCTGTTGCAATGCCCGGCGCAGACGGGCCAGTTCGGCGGCAGTGTCCTGGACATGCTGCTCAAACTCTCCCACGGCGGGCCGTTGGTAGAGGAAGATCTTGCCGATGGCAATTCCTTCGACGATGCCTTCTCCTTTGTAATCTTTCATTGTCGGATACGAATGATTTCGTCTGTATGGTCCAGCCTGTCATGAGGCACAATGTCAAAAGCGGCGAACTGGTCGCTGTTGCAGACCACCACGGGGGTGGTGATGTCGTAGCCGGCGGCCTGGAGTGTAGGCAGGTCGAAGCGCAGGAGCGCTTGCCCTGCGGCGACTGTGTCGCCCGGCCGGACCAGGGGCACGAAGCCCTGTCCGGCCAGCCGGACCGTGTCGATGCCCACATGGATCAATATCTCGGCGCCCGAAGCGTGCGTCAGGCCCACAGCGTGCCCTGTGTCGGGCAGGGTAGTGACACGGCCCGGGCAGGGCGCCACCACCAGTCCCTCTTCGGGGACGATGGCCAGCCCTTGGCCCAGCATGCCACCGCTGAAAGCGGCATCCTTCACCTCACTGAGTGCCAGCCACTGCCCCCGGACGGGGGCGTGCAGCGTGACGGTCTTATCTTTTTTTAACAGTCTTCCCAGCATATTGCTTTGCGGCAGTCTCAACAATAATCAATGATATACTCCTGCTTGGGTTCCGTAAGAGCCAGCCGATAGCAGCCTTTCATCTGCTTGTCGGGGAAAAACTCCCCGATGTTGCTTTCGGGCCGGCGGGAACAGCTCAGTACCAGTTCTCCCTGTCCACCCTCGAACTTGAGGCTGATCTGCCCACGTCGGAACTTGAGCACAATCTTGCCGTAGGGTGTCGGCACGGCACCTTCCGTGTCGCCCAAGATGCTGTAGTCGGCAGGCTTGATCTCGAAGGTGGCATAGCCCGGTGAAGTGGGCCGCACCCCCAGGAAATACTTGCCCAGCAGATAGACCGGACTGGCGCCCCAGGCATGGCAGAGGCTCTTGCCGTAGGGTCGGCCGTACATGGCCAGGTGCTGGACGCCTTGCTCCTCGGGAATGTATTTTTCCCAGAAGGAAGTGGCCCCCTGGCGGATCATGCCGCCCCAGTAGTCCTTGATTTCCCGGGCCACATATTCCTGCATCCCCATCTCGCAGAGCGCCTCCAGCTCGTAGAAGCGCATATAGGGCGTGGTGATCTTTTCTATCTTGTCGTTGAGCATGACATGTTCCAAAATCTGCTGCTTCTCTTTGGCATCCGCATAGCCGTAGAGGATGGCAAACATATTGGGGAACTTGGTGACCATCTCATTGACATGCCCTCTTTCGAGATTGTGCATGAAGGCATGGTGCTTGTCGCTCCAGAAGACTTTGCGCGTCTTTTCGAGCAATTGCCGGAACAGTTTCTCGTATTTCTGGGCATCGGCACTGTAGTCTTCGTTGCCGAGGCTGCCCTGCGGCGGGTTGTCCTGCGGATGGGAGCGAAGCTCGACGGCACAGATCTTCATGGTCTCGAGCGCCTTGCACAGCAGCAACTGCTCGAAGCACATCACCCCGCGCTTGGGCATGGGAAAGTCCACCCAGTCCACAAAGATCCAGTCGTCGCTCTGGCCGGCAGCCATGCCGTTTTCATCGAGCCGTTCCAGACAGTAGTCCATCAGGCTGCGCATGCGGGGATAGATCTCGCGCACAAACTCCAGGTCGCCCGTGTAGAGGTAGTAGTCGTAAACCGACTTGAACCAGTAGAAGCTGTAGTCCATGATGGTGTTGACATGGGCTGTGACCGGGTCCTTGCCCCTGAGCTGCCGGATGGTGCGGCGCACACAACGGCTGTCGAAGCGCAGGTAGTAGTTCATCAGGTACGACTGGATGGCATCGCCCGACCACGTCCAGCGGTCGCGCTTGATGCCGTCGAGGAAGAACTCCCGGGTAGTCAGGTCGAGGGTGTAGGCCCCCACCTCCCAGATCTTGTTCAAATCGTTGTGGCTGCAGTGGAATTTCCCGCTGCGGTAGCGGTTGTAGGGGGTAAACTCGTAGTCCATCTCCACATCGCCCACCAATTGGTCCGGGGCAACGACATAGACATAACGGAAAGCCTTGCTGGTGGGCAGGGCGTATTCGTCGACCAGTTCGCTGGTCTTGCCTGTGGCCAGGTCGGTGATGTCATCCTGGCTCACCTGCACCCGGTCCAAGGTCTCGCAATGGTCCATGTCGAGGGCTTCTTCCTGGCTTTCACCGTAATAGATGTTGACGGTGCCGACGCCATTTATCTTTTTCAGGCGCAGATAGCCGAAGGTCTCCCGTCCGAAATCGTAGAGCCGGCCCCTTTTGACACGCTTCACCGAGATGGCAGTCAAAGTCTTGCGCTCCAGACAGTACTGGGAAGGACGCTGTTCAGGCGTATCGAAGTCTTCGTAGCCCGGGTGGACATAGATGCCCGAACCGTGGGCCACACCGTTTTCGTCGATCCAGATTTTGTCCTCGTAGGTCACCAGCCAGCTGGCATCGGTACTGACATTCCATCCCTGCACAAAGAGGGCGGGCGGCGAGGCCAGGTTGTGCACCTTGATGTTGAGCCGGTGTTCCCCTGCCTTCAGGTAGAGCTCTGCGGGCTGGCCAAACAGCAATTTGCCGTCGAGCATGAGATTGTAGCTGCCCTCGGCCGTGATGAAGATGGTCTCAGATCGTTTCAGGATGAACGACTTGGAAAACTCCACCGTGGCCCAATGGCTGTCCTGCTTCCAGAAGGGAGGGAACATGCCGCCGCGCTCGGTACGCCGGTTGTTGAAACGGTTGCCCAGCCACACTTCAAAGTCGCCGGGATACCAGATCCAAGTGGCTTTAGATATTTTCCCCATATCTCTCCTTGGTGATCTGGTCGAGGGTCTTGCCCCGGGTTTCGGGAGCGCAGATGACACCGATGAGCAGCGAGACAATGAGCAGGCCCGTCATGATGGCGGCAGCCAGGCCGAAGCCCTGGCCGTTGGCGCCGTAGATGTAGGCGAAGACTACACCCCAGACAGCCGACAGACCGCGGACGAAGAAGAACATCACGCCCTGGGCGGCAGCACGGTATTTGGCCGGGAACAGCTCAGTGGCCCACAGGGCATAGAAGGTCTGGACACCCAGGCCGGAGTGGAGGCCCCAGAGCACGGTGAAGAGCACCAGGTATTTCATGTCGGTGATGCCGATAAAGTCGATGATGAACCAGGCGCAGATGCCGATCACCACGCCCACGGCAAACACCCAGCGCTGGTTGATACGGTCGATGACAAACGACAGCAGGAAGGTGAAGGCGATGATGATGAGCCACTGTCCGGAAGCCAGCATGTTGGCCTGGCTGTTGGACAGTCCGCCGGCCGTCTCATAGATATGCGGCTGGAAGAAGCCCATGACGGAGGCCACCAGGTTCCACGACAGGTACATGCAAGCCAGGAAAGCCAGGGTCTTGACCACTTTCTTGTTGGAGAACAAAGTGCCGAACGAAGAGAAGACGCCGGCCGATTTCTCCTGGGTGGTTTCGCCGGCTTTCATGGCCGTCCATTCGGCCGATTCGTCCAGACGACGCTGCAGCAGCCAGGCAATGAGGGCAACGACAAAGAGCGAACCGAAGACCACGCGGCTGCTATAGACATTGAGGGCGGCTCCGGTGATCGATCCGCCGGAAATGGCATTGACACAGCTCTCAATCAGTCCGAACAGGGCACCGCTTTCCTTGCCTGCGGTGGCAGGGGCGAACAACATGCCCAGGAACAGGATGATGGTCGGACCGATGCCCCAGGCCATCTGCGAGATGCAGATGTTGCGTCCGCGCTTGTTGATTTCGGAGCTCTCCGAAATGTAGGTCCACGAGGCGGGTACGCCGATACCTACCGAAATGCCGGTGACCAGGAAACCTGCCAGCAGCATCGGGAAATTGACGGCAAAAATGACGATGGCCACACCCAGCATGTAGATGAGCATGTTGTAGGTGTAGATGAGTTTGCGGCCGTATTTGTCGGCCAGGAAACCGCCGATGATGGCACCGATGGCTGCGCCCAGGCAGTTGGCGCTGACAAAGTTCAACCAGCCCAGGTGTCCTTCGGACAGCCCCAGGTAATCCTGCCACAGCGTCAAGCCGCTGGCGCCGGCCACGATAGCGCCGGCATCGAGATAGTTGGTGAGCGATACGGTGATCGTACTCTTCAAACTTCCTTTCTTCTTTTCCATAAAAGTTGGTGATTAATAGATTGATATGATTTTCTGATTATTTTCCTCCCAATTCATGGCTGTGTCGGCAGCCTGCTTTTTGCTTGATCCAATCGCCGGCCTGCGGCCCGTTGTTCTCCCAATGGTTGAGTCCCGGCTGGTTCTGTCCGAAACGGGCCTCCGAGCACCAGTTGTCGCGGATGGTCATCCATGAGGAGGCCTCGTCCAGGTAGATGTAGTGGCCCTGCGTGGTGTCGTGCACATAGTCGGGATGGTAGATGTCGTGGATGTAGTTTTCGGCGATGACGGTGCCCGTCTGTGCCGACAGGGTGTAGATGCCGCCACAGCTGTAGTTGTGCCGCCCGAAGCGATACACCTCGTTGGCGAGGATGCGGTTGTCCTTCATGACGTTGGCCGTACGGATCCAGCCCCAGCCCACGCTGATGCCGCTGTAGGGCAGTTCATAGACACGGTTGTGCTCGATGAGGAAATCCCTCACATAGCCGGCGATGATGCCCACGCAGCCCCAGTATTCGCAGGCGCAGTCGAAGACGGTGTTCTCGGTAATGGTGATGTCGCTGCATACTTCCCGCAGGTCTTGCGGCTGGTAGGGCAGGTGGGTCTCCACGCCCGGATCGGAGAACTTGCCGGCCACCAGTCCGCTGCCGGCAATACGGGCAAAGCGGCAGTTTTCCACCAGGTTGTGGTGGCAGCCTTCCACAAAGTCGAGGCCCGAAGCGCCCAGCAGCATGAAGCGGCAGTCGTTGAAGGTGATGTTGTCGGCTCCCCGCAGGCTCACGGCGGCGGGCTGGCGCCCGATCCAGGCCTGGTTTTCGAGGTTCTCCTTCAGGGGCGTGCCCGGCTCCAGCAGCTTATAGGCATCCAGCAGGTACATGCCGGCCTGCAGGGGTACATAGCCCTGCAGGGAGGGACGCATCCAGGTGCTGTGCTTGAAGCTTAGGTCTTCGAATATGATGTTCTCGACGGGCGAATCCAGGGTGCCTTCCACCTGTACCAGGGTCTCGAGCACTGGCACGACACACTCGGCCGTGCGCATGTCCTGACTGGCCAGCGGGTAGTAGTAGAGCCGGCCCGACAGCTGGTCGTAGTACCATTCGCCCGGCTGGTCGAGCAGTTCAATGGCGCCGCTCAGGCGGAAGGGCGAGTTGCCGCTCTCGGCAATGACGGCGGGCGGCCAGGGATGTTCAAACTCGAGCCGTCCTTCGGGGTCGTAGAACGATAAGACGGCTTCCCCTCCCTTGACGGTAATGTCCTTGATGCGCAGCACGGCCACTTCCCACATCTGGTGGATGAACAGTTCCATGCCGTCCACCTGGCCAAAGGTGGTCTTGGGAGCGGGTATGGTAATGGTATGCTGTTCCTTGTCTACAGCCAGGATTTTGTTCAGATGGTCGGGATCTTCCACATCGCAGGCCTTGAGCGTCTTTTGCCCATCCACGTAGAACTGGCGGAAACCGAGTCGCTGCCCGGCCGTGGCAGGTATATCCACATACCAGATTTTGGCGGCCGGCACACGCAGTCCCTTGGGCGCTTTGCCCAGCCGTTTCCAGCCGGTCAGGAGCCTGCCGCCGCTCAGTGTCACCTCGACGCCGCTCAACTCGTTGGACATGGCGGGCAGCTTGTCGTATTTGGCACCGTGGATATAGGTCGGGCAGTCTTTCGTGCCGGAGTCTTCGGGGCGGATCAGCACGGGTTCATCCAGGAAGTAGGTCCCGGGCACATGCCAGATATGGATGGCGTCGCCCAGGTCTTCGCGTCCCAGGCGACGATATTCACGGGCTTGGCGCAGGGCGGCCCGCAGTGTGGCCTTGGGAGCCTCGAAACTACCCTCGGCCTTGTCGTCGCCCTGGGGGCTGACCCAGATATCGGTGGCCTGGACAGCGGAAAGGCTGCCTGCCAGCAGCAGGAGGGTCATCAGCCGGGCGGCCAGGCCTCTATGATTGTGATTCTTCTTCATGATGGTTGTTTTTACGGTAGAGTGCGACAATGTAGTAGAGCAGATAGGCGAACAGCGCCCCGGCCACATCGGCCGTCAGGTCCATCTGTTCGGCACCCCGGTAGGAGGTGAGGCTCTGCAGATATTCTATCAGACCGCCCCAAAGGGCCGCCAGCAGCAATACACAGGTGAAAAGTCTGAGCTCGCGTCCGTCGGTGGCAAACAGCCGCCCCCGGCGTCGGGATTCCCAGATAAAGAGCAGTGACAGACCGAAATACATCAGGAAATGCACCAGCTTGTCCATGCCTTCGAAGGCAGGAAGCTCATCGGGCATGTCGGAAAAATCCACCAGGCAGGCCACGGCAATGAGCACAGCCCACAACACCGTCAGACTGTATCTCGGCAACTTCTCCAACACTCTCTTCACACAATTCTTATCCATTCTCGCGGCTCCTGAAGTGCAATAGGTTTCAAAGATACTGATACGCCGGGCGAAAAACAAGACAAATCCGACATTTTATATTTCCTTGCATTTTCGAATGTTGGTAAATTTTCGATTACGAAATTATTTTTTATTCTTCCAGCAATGCAAAATCAATGAATTGTAAATATCTTTGTAGCGAAAAATTTACATGAAAAACAGTAGGGATAAAATGAAGCATATCATGGTTGATGATATTGAGAAGTATCATAGAATAGAGAAACTGCGCAGGAGTAATCCGGTATTTATTACGGGCGTCGAAGTAGAGGTAAGCGATGATATTGGGCAGTATCGCAAGAATGCTGAAAAATACGCCAAAACATTGCGAGGTTCTTATATTAATCTTGATACGGGTGTCGAGATATGTTTGACATCAAGTAGAAAAAATGGGGGCATCAGGGAAATCCTAGAGCATGACTATAAGGACATTTATCATCTTCAAAGTGTTGCTGCAATCCCGCAAATAATCAAGGAGTCAATTTATATCACATCAACACCAAATGAAGACAATAAGGTTGATGCAACTCAATTCGATTATTATGTATGCGGATTGAAGATTGGTTGTGATGATTACACGGTCAAATCTGTCATAGTGACTCTATCGGATGGTAGAAAATACTATGACCACAAACTGAGTCACATAGAAAAGGGCAAGCTCTTGGATGAACTTGCCCGTATATCTGCCGCCGGTCAGACTGACTTGTCTTCAGAAGGAGCACAGGGGGAAGCTGGCGGTTCCTCCCCGACTGCCGGCGGCTCAGAAAGCAAAAAATCCCCGCTTTCCGCCGTCAAAGATATAAGGTTGCTTTCAATTCTGCAAATCGCACCATTAAATAATGCGAATATGAATGATGGTTCTTTCCCGCAGGTGGAAAGAGAATAAAAACTCGCATGAAGTCAATTATAAAAAGGAAATACTATGAAAAACTTTCGATGGAACAGGGCAGAGCAACTGTCTTTTTTGGTATTGGTGTTGAGTGTTATAGCACTCAAAATGGTAAGTTTCAAGGTTTGGTCGCGTGAGGACCGGCAGCCTTCGGCGGCGGCTGAAGTGGCGGCTGAGGTGGCGGCGATAACCGACGTGGCACCGGTGACAGAAGTGGTGAGGACAACAAATGTAGTTGTCGCGGAGAGGGCTGGGGTATTGCCTGAAACAGCGGGTAATCGGGAGACTGTCGATGGAGACAGCCCTAACCGCGGTGAAAGAAATTCGGCGCAAAACGAGCGTCTGCCTGCAGCTGAACGAACGGCAACCGACCGCCGACCGGTTTACAATGGAGGACGCACGGCACAAGGGGCGCGCCGTGCGGTCAGCCCGGGGGAAGCGGTTGAGCGCCGGGCGGGCAGTTCGGGAGGATCAGTTGAGCATCGGGTGGTCAGGATCGACCTGAACCGGGTGGATTCGGCCACGCTGGTGGCCGTGCGGGGCATCGGGCCCTATACGGCCTCGAGGATTCTGCGCTATCGCCGGCAGTTGGGCGGCTTTGTCAGGCTGGAGCAACTCGACGAGATCAAGGGCCTTTATCCCGAAAACCTGACCGTCCTCAAGTCGCAGGCCCTCATCGACACTTCTGTCATAGAACGCCTCTCGGTCAATGCGAGCCCGGTGGAAGCCTTGGCCGCCCATCCCTATCTGAGCTGGCGCCAGGCCCGGGCACTGGATGGTCTGCGTCGCCGTCGCGGCCGCATCCGCAACATCTCCGACCTGAGTTTTCTCGACGAATTCACCGCTGCCGACCTGGCTCGTCTGGCTCCCTATCTCCAGTGGTGATGAACATTATATTTCTTCTATAGTCGAAAAATCATCGGTTTTCATTCCAGAATTCTTCTATAAAAGAAAAATCTATCAATTTCATCATTTTCTTATTGTATAAAATAAAAATCCACTATATTTGCATCAGATTTCAACTATGGAAGAAATGAAGCCAATCGTTCGACAGCATTATCTCGACAAGATTGAAAAATACCTGGGTAAGAACTTTATCATCATCCTTACAGGGCAACGCCGTGTCGGGAAGAGTTGCATCTTGCGCCTTTTTTATGAGAAAGTGACTCGCGATGGGCATTCCAATGTTATTTATATAGATAAGGAGAAGCACGAGTTCGACCATATCCGCACATACTCCGATTTGAACTCCTTTATTGATGAACGGCATGTCAAGACAAAGAAAAACTACCTCCTCATTGATGAGGTGCAGGAAATCGATTCGTTTGAGAAGAGCGTCAGGAGCTATTATGAAGAACCTGACATAGAGATAATTGTCACTGGCTCGAATTCAAGCATACTCAGCAGCGATCTGGGCAACAAGATGGGCGGGCGATATAAGGAAATCTACATCCAAGCACTCAGTTATGAGGAGTTTATGTTGTTTCATCATTTGCCCGACAGTGACGACACGTTGGCCAAGTACCTCCAGGCGGGAGGTTTGCCCGGATTGGCCAAAACCGGTTTGGACGAAGAAGAAGATGTGCGTGAATACCAAATGGATGTGTGTCACACGGTGTTGTTGAAGGATGTGATCATGCGCAATCAAATCCGCAATGTCGCATTTCTGGAAAACCTGGTACGCTTTCTGGCCGACAATGTCGGAATAATCGTCTCTCCCAACAGTATTTCCAGATATATGAAAACCGTTGGGGAAACAATTACCTCGACAGTCACGACCAATTATATCAAGTATTTGTGTGATGCTCATGTGATCCATAAAGTGGCTCGTTATGATATCCACGGAAAGAGACTGTTTGAGATCAACGACAAAGTCTTTTTTGAAGATCACGGTGTCCGCAATGCCCTTGTCGGCGGATCGCGCGAGGGTGATATCGAGAAAGTGGTGGAGAATGTCATCTACAATCATCTGGTCCGTTTGGGCTATGAAGTGACGGTAGGGCAGTTGCAGTCGGGTGAGATCGATTTTGTCTGCAATAAGCCTCACGGACAAAGGGTTTATGTTCAAGCATCATATATTATAGCCGACGATGCTACACGTGAGCGGGAATTTGGCCGTCTGCGCGCCATTCGGGACAATTATCCCAAATATGTCATTTCCATGACACCCATGGTGACCCGAGCCGATGACAACGGAATAATACATCTTCATCTGAGAAGATTCCTGACCGAAGGATTGAAGTAGTTCATATAAATGGTGATTTCATGACAATAGAAGCGTTATATGAGTTGTACCGGCAGCATCCGGTGGTGACAACCGACAGCCGCAAGTGCCCGAGCGGCAGCATTTTCTTCGCTTTGAAGGGCGAGAAGTTCGATGGCAATGATTTCGCCGCCCAGACCTTGGCCTCAGGCTGCGCCTATGCCGTGGTGGACCGGCCCGATGTGGCCGCTGCCGATGCCAGGATGATCCTGGTAGATGATACGCTCCGGGCCCTGCAGCAGCTGGCCGCCCGGCACCGCCGCCAATTGGGCATTCCGGTGGTAGGCATCACCGGCACTAACGGCAAGACCACCACCAAGGAACTCACCGCAGCCGTGCTGTCAAAGCGCTATAAAGTGTATTATACCCAGGGCAACCTCAACAACCAGATCGGTGTCCCCCTGACGCTGCTCAGCCTGCAGGCAGACTGCGAGCTGGCCATTGTCGAGATGGGAGCCAGCCACCCGGGGGATATCCGCGAACTGGTCGATATCGCCCAACCCGACTACGGGCTCATCACCAATGTGGGCAAGGCCCACTTGGAGGGCTTTGGCTCGTTCGAGGGAGTGATGCAGACCAAGGCCGAACTCTACGACTATCTGCGCGAGCATGGCGGCCGGGCCTTCATCAATGCGGGCAACAGCTGGCTGCGTCAGCTGGCAGGCAAGCATTTGGGCCCCCAAGGAGTGGCGCGTTGCATCGCCTATGCCGGAGAAACGACGGCTGTCGCCTCGGATGGAGCTCAGGGGGCTGGAGCGCTGGAAGGTTTTGAACCGAAGGTGACCGGCCGGGTGCTTCAGAGCGAACCGCGCCTGCGGTTGGCCTGGAACCGGATGAACGATGCGAAGGGGCAGGAGGGTTCGCCAAGGGTGCACGACGTGCAAACCCAACTCATCGGCGCCTATAACCTGGAGAATGCCCTGGCGGCTGTTTGCGTGGGGCTGCATTTCGGCGTGCCGGCCGACGACATCGATGCAGCCATTGCCGGCTATCAGCCATCGAACAACCGTTCGCAGTGGCAGCAGACGGACCGCAACATCCTTATCATCGATGCCTACAATGCCAATCCGACCAGCATGAACGCGGCTCTCGACAATTTCCTGCCATCGGAGCGGCCGCACAAGGTGGTGATTCTGGGGGCTATGCGAGAACTGGGTGCCTACAGCGAGGAAGAACACGAGCAACTGTTGCGTCGTTTGGCCGCGGCCGATATCGACCAGGCCTGGCTCATCGGGCCGGAATTCGCCCGGGCGGCCGAAAAGGTTGCCTGCCCCAAGGCACTGCTGTTTGCCGATACGGAAAGCTGTCTGGCCCATCTGCAAGCCCGGCCGCTGAAGGGCTGCACCGTCCTTCTGAAAGGCTCCCGCTCCAACCGCCTCGAAACGCTCCTCCCTCTTCTTTGAACTTTCTCTGGTCGGTTTTTTTATTATATAGGAGAACTTTAAAGCGCATATATAGGAGAACTTTAAAGCGCAGCTGCAATTCTGGAAATCCTTTTGATGCGGTCTGAGAATAACTTGTTGCGTTCAGCCGAAAGAAGATTATACTTCATCTGGAGAGAAAGCAAGGGCATTTTTGGGGGAAGTCGAGCAAGGTACTGCTAGCGATATGCCTGCGGTTTGAGCGACGCATATCGCTGAAAAGGGTATGCCTGCACGCTGGCTAGACGCTGCCATATCCTTGCCAGCACCGATGTAAGTGCGAGGCAAAACTTAGTTGGAGCGCAAATACTCTCCAGTTAGGGAGTAAAATTTCTCTAGTTGGGAAGTAAAAAGAGCGCGGGAGGATAAAAAAACGGCGGAAAGCTGAAACGAATGCTTAAAAATACCGTCTTAGTCGGATGAAAACACGCAGAATGCTACTCTCATATTTTCTAGAAAAACAAAGAACTTGAGAGAGAGGACTGCGTGGTGTGTGTTAATTAAGTATAAATACGCAGGTGTGAGGTTAATTTTATCCCCCCCCGTTTCACAATAGAACAAATAATGCATATATTTGCACCGAATTTTTGCTTGAAAATGAGTAAACCTTTTTTGAGAGGTATAATTGTGGTTGTCAGCATCTTGTCTGCCGGCCTTCTGAGCAGTGTGAACGCACAGAAGCTGGCCATCAAAAACAACTTGCTGTACGATGTGACAGGTACGCCTAACATCTCTCTGGAACTCCTCACCGGTGAACGGTGGACAACAGAGCTGACGTTGGGCTTCAAGCCTTTTCCCATGTATAATCCCTTCGACTATAGGCAGGATGTCGACAAACGTCAGAAACACCTGCTCATAGAGCCGGCCTTGCGCTACTGGATCTGCTCTCCCTGGGCAGAGTTCTTTGTCAGCGGCAATGCCTTCTGGACCCATTATAATATAGGAGGCTATAAGATGCCGCTGGGACTCATGTTCACCGAGGTGGAGAACAGACGCTTCCAGGGCGATGCCATCGGAGCCGGCCTGAGTGCAGGCTATGCCTGGATCCTCGGCAAGCGCTGGAACTTCGAAGTGGAGTTGGGCGTCGATTTGGGCTATACCTGGTACGACCGCTACGAATGCGCCCACTGCGGCATCTTGTTCGGCAGCGAAGACAAATTCTTCGTCACCCCCAAGGCCGGCATCAATTTTGTCTATTTCATCAAATAATAGTAGCTGACAGATGAAACGCCTTATCTACACATTGATTCTTTGCTTCCCGCTGCTTGTGCAGGCTCAGCAGGTAACGCTGAACAACACCGAGTGGTCGGGCAATGGCCGTCAGCTCCGCATCAGCTACGATATCCAGCCCGATCGTCACAAGAGCCTGTGCTCATACAGCACCACGGTTACCCCCGTGCTCTGCGGCGAAAACGACACCCTGCGTTTCGAACCTGTGACCTACAGAGGTCGCACCAATGCCAAGAAGCAGCGCCGGGCCGCCTATTTCAACCACGAAGAGTTCGATGAGAACTATCGCGATATCAAGGACAACACTCCCATCAGCCGTCAGGAGGTGCTCGATGTGGCCGACTATCCCTGGCTCAAGGACAGCAAGGGCCTCTCGCTCTGCGCCGAGGTGACCACCGAAGACTGCACCTGCAAGGTCGGTGACGGCATGGACTGCCAGCAGCTGGGCGAGCGTCCGGCCGATTTCGTGCCCGCCATGGCTCCTGTCGTGCCGCCTGTGTGCGTCGCCGAAAAGCTCCAGCCCCATCATCCCATCCTGGAGCCCTACTCGGACTATCGTCCCTACGACAAGACCCGCATCTTGCGCAAGGAAGAGGGTGCGCTCTATGTCTATTTCCCCTTGGACAAAATCGATCTCAGATATGATTTCCGTGGGAACTCCTCCGTTCTCGACACCATTATTAGTATAAGCCGGCAGATTGCCCAAGACACCAACTCCATCGTGCGCCGCATCCAGATCATCGGTCTGGCTTCGGTCGAAGGTCCGCTCGAGCACAACAACTGGTTGGCCGGCAAGCGTGCCTTGGCTCTGCAGAAATATATCCAGGACCGCGTCAGCCTGCCCGACACCCTGTTCGAAATTGTCGGCGGCGGTGAGGCCTGGACCGAGTTCCGCGACCAGATGAACGACATCCGTCTGGCCGGTGGCAGTGGCGAGCTCTCTCTTGCCGAAGTGGAAGATGTGCTCCGCATCATCGACACCGAGACGGATCTCAACCGGCGCGAACAGCAGCTCAAGGCGCTGAACAACCGGACCACCTACGCCAAGCTCAAACCCATCATCCTGGCCGACCAGCGTAATTCGGGCTACCTGCGCTTCTACTGGGACCGCGTGCCCGACGAGGCAGCCGCTGTCATCAACCGGGCTTCCGAGCTGGTAGGGCAGGAGCGCTACGAAGAAGCTGTCGTCATGCTCGACGCCGTCAAGGACGATCCTCGCAGCTTCAACACCCTGGGCTCGGCGCTCTACATGCTGGGCAACTATGTCGACGGTCTCGACTACATCCGTCGGGCTGCCGAAGCCGGCAATGCTCAGGCTGCCGAAAACCTGAAACAATTGGAAAATCGGTTAAACGAAAATTTTTGAGTAACGAATAATAACCCAATTCATCTAAACTACAAAACAAAGACAGAAAAAGAAGAAATTAAAAGGTAAGCTCACTTCGGGCAAAATTCAACAAGCAAAAAATTCAAACAAGAAAATTCAATTAATTATCAACGCTTTAATAAAAAGAAAATGAAAAAGATTTTCAAAACTACGATGGCTTTTGTAGCCGCAGTATCGCTCCTCTCTTTGGCTGGTTGCTCCAAGGCCGAGAAAGAGGACATCAACCCCACCTTCGATGGTGAAGCTGTCAAGACTCAGTTCTCGATCGCAATGCCGAGCCAGCTGAAGAGCAAAATGTCTTATGCTACCGTTCAGGGTTCAGAAGACAAGACCTATTTCCGTGGAATGAGCGATATCGTAATCATCCCCTATCTGAGTGCTACTGATCGTACTACTCGACTGGGTGATAATATTACGTTGATGGCTGGTTCTATGGCTAAACCCACCTTGGCTGCAAATACTGCTGCCAATTCTATTCCTAATGGAGAGCTTTTGGCAAATAACAATGCTGTTCTTTTCAATGATGTGACCATTCCTTTGCGCACTTCCGGTTTCCTGTTTTTTGGTAAGGCAACCGGTGCTGATGGCTATGCTAATGGTTATCTGAATGCTACAGGATTGGGAAATGACAATCAGGCATCTGATATTCGATTCACACCTGTTCGTATTAAAGAATCTCTTGTTACCACTAAAGGTGAAGCGCTTGTCAGCTATGTAAACTCGATTGCAGCTGCCACTGCTGCCGCTGAAGACCCTATCGCAGCTCTTGCATGGGCAGATTGTGCCAATGTTGCCAATAATGCACATCCGTGGTATAGCGCTTCTCTTGGGCAGCTTTATACCAATTTCGTAAGTCTGAAGCCCGCTGCTTCCTCTTATGTATTGGCTGCTGTTCAGGATCTTTACAGTTCAGTTTTCGCTGGTTCCAATAAGGTAGCTCTGGCTATCAAAGCCGCTATCTTGGCTTCGGCCTATGTGTCCGATACCAACAACGATGGTGTATTGGAAATCACAGATGACCTGAAGAATTATCCTGGTGGGGACAACAATTTTATGCCCGATGGTTCTGCTGCCATGCAGTGGAGTGAACCTGAAGCCCCTGCCACGTACAAACAGGCAGTGCTTCAGACCAGTGCCACCAATAACGATATGACCCAGGATATGGAGAAAATCGTTTATCCTGCTTCTTTGTGGTATACCGCTGATTGTGGACTTAAGGCAGCAAAGATTTCTCTGGCCGATGAGTATAAAACGGATAATGCTACATGGGATGCAATCTTGGCAAAGTACACAGCTGATGCTGCCAAGGATGGTGCTGGTACTGCTGTTACCGCAGCCACTCGTTCTGTTGCCATCAACGACCCGATTGAGTATGCTGTTGGTCGTCTGGATTCCAAGGTTAACGCTTTGAGTTCCGAAGCATATTATGACCGCAAAGGTGTTGCCGTTGCGATTCCGACCGCTGGATTCCAATTGACAGGCGTCCTTATCGGTGGGCAGAAGGCTGTCGATTATCAGTTTGCTCCGACCGGATCAGATATTTGGACTATCTATGACAAGGAAATCAATGCCAATGCAACCGCTAGCGACCAAAACGGAGCTGTTGTCTATGATGCTCTTAAGGTTGGGCAGAATGTCGGCTACAATTACACACTGGCTTTGCCAACGGCTGCTAATGAGGCTGTTTATGTTGCCTTTGAGTTCCAGAATGGTACCGCTGATGATGCTACTGCTACTGACTTCTGGGGTGTCGATGGCGTTGTCAAGAAGGGTTGTAAGTTCTACATGATTGCACAGCTTGCTCCTAATGCTGCAACTGGTGTTACGGGATACGATGCTGACGATATGAATCAGGTATTCAAGGCTGACCACAAAACCATTGCCAACGTGACCATTGCTCATGGTGTTGCCGACGCCAATGGTAACGGTGTGGTAGACGTAGCAGAGGGTGATGTTGCTGGTTTTGCCAATGCCTATGTTACTATCCCCGATCTGCGTACTCCGCAGTTGGAACTGGGTTTCTCGGTTGATTTGAGCTGGCAGAGCGGTTTGACCTTCGAAATTGAATTCTAAGACTAAAGATTTAGTTCACATCTATTTCTCCTGTAGGCAGGCGGAAGCGCGTATGGCTTCCGCCGCTACCGGGAGAAAAACAAAAAAAACCTTTTCGGCAGACCGAGTGACGGCCTGCCGAAGCGGTAGTAAGCAACCTAACAACAATCAGACAGACATGATGACTTTGTATCAGTCATTTACCGCAACAGTATCTATGGCTAAAGGTTCTCTGGACCGTTTGAATAAAGTGGTCGTCAGGGCCGTCGGCCTGGCTGTCGCCCTCTGCCTGCTGTTGTTGTCGGCTGCTGCTTGTGCTATGATCGATGAAGATCAGAGCGATTGCGGCGACGACTACCGCATCGACTACGAGCTTCGTTTGGTGACCAATATGTCCACCCAGCTCACCACCGAGTTGAGCATGAGCACCGAAGTGGTGGTGGCCACCGAACTTCGTTCGTATCTGAGCAATGTGTTTACCGACCGGGCTCACGACATCAACCTGTCGTTCTACGATGTGGACAGTGCCAAGCACCGTCTGTATCACTGGAGCGACACCATCGACGCCAACCAGACCAGCTACGAGTTGCATCTGCCCATGCGGCGCTATATGCACCTTTGCGCAGCCAATCTGGAAGACAACCCCACAGTCTTTATCGATGGCGACGACTATGCCATGAACAGCCGCCTGGGGCAGCAGATGCTCAACACCCGGGCTGCAGCTGTCGATACCATCAAGCCTCACACCACGGGCCTCTTCACCGCCCGTCAGGCGATGGATGTGCAGGAAGGCATTGACCAGACCTTCGATGTGCACTTGTATATGGCCAACTGTGCCACCGCCTTGGTGGTGGATACGGCTGGCAGCGGCATAGCCGATATGCAGGTGCTCACCACTGGTTTTGCCTCCGAGTTCAATTTGTTGGACAGTGTTTATCAATTCAAAGACTCGGTGGTGGTACTCAACGACAAACTGCCCATTGCCGACGATGCCAAGATGTGTTTCGCCTCGGTCAACTTCCCCTCGCGCGACAATCGCAAGCCCGATAGCAAGACCATCATCGAGGTGACCGAACCTTTCGAATCGGAAGACGGCATGGATGGCTACTGGCGTATGATAGTGCATGTGACGATGCCCGACCATACGGTGACCGAGACCATCCTGACGATGAGAAAGCCCCTGCGTGCCGGACAGTTGGAAATCATCAAGGCCTATATCCGTGGCGATGGGGCCACGATACCGACCAACACCAATACGAAAGAGGTCGGTGCTACAGTAACCCTTGATTGGGGCGGAGGTGGCGGTACTTATAATCCTGAAATTTAGCAGAGATTCTCATTTGATGTCGTTAAAGAAAATACATACGAGCGTGGTCAGGTCTTGCAAGGCTTGGCTGCTGGTATTGTGCTCGGCTCTGATGCTGACCTGGGCGGGCTGTAAAGATCCCGAGGCCGGTTTTGCCAGTATCAGCGATCCGCGTCTTTCGGGCCACTGGGAGCGTCTTCCTCAGGACTCTATGGTGGAGACCGATTTCGGGTTCTTCTGTAGTTCGGCCAGACATCGCCCGGCCACGAAGATGACGGTGGCTACCGCTCAGACCAACAATAGTTTCAGAGGACTTCAGGACATTCAACTGATTCCATTCCTGAAGCAAGGAGTCATTATAGCCAGTGACCATCCCACCGTACTTGGGCAGTACAGCGGTCTGACCATCTACAACGAAAGTAGTCTCGATTCTCGTTTTTGTTACTACAACAATGCCCGTTTCGCACCTGGTACAGCGTCGTTTCTTTTATACGCGCGGGCACGCGTAAGCACGCAAGCCTCTGATATCGAGACCAAACTCTACAATGGCTCGCTGGAGGCAAACTATCCCGAAGATTTTGCTCCGGCCGATATCCGCTTCCTGCCCGAAAAGATTTACGACAGCGACGAGGTGCCCGCAGGCGCCACGGCTCTGGCCGATTATCTCACCCATATAGCCTCGGCTCGCGGAGTGCTCAACGAAGGCACTGACAGCGAGGTGATCCAGTACTGGCAGAGCGCTGAGCACTCCTACCTCAGAGCTTACTATCAGAATTTTATCAAACAAGACAACACCGGGTCGCTGCTGATGGCCGGCGCCAGCGCCAATGTGATGGCCCTGGTCAACGAGCTCTACTCCAAGCTGAGCAGTCTGAGCCTGGCAGTCGGTTCCATGGACGAAGCCGTCCGTGACGACATCCTGAGCCGCATCAGCACCTACACGGGCATTACTTTCGATGCAGGTGAGCACAAAGTGACTTCGTTGGGCGAAATGGACAATTATCCTGCCTCCATCGGTCTGCCCGACGGTGCTGCCGCCCTGCGTTGGAACAGCCTCGAGGCCAAGTTCGAACCCCAGATGGAAACCACCACCGTGTCGCCCATCAACGCCGCCGGACGTTTTGCCTATCCGGCCGAGTTGTGGTATCGGGCCAACAGCCGCATCAAGACTTCGGACACTCGCGAAAAACAAGCCACGTATGCTTCACAATCGATGTGGAGCGGTGTGCTGGCCGAGTATGAACACAACAATGCAATGGTGAATGTTACCACCCGTTCGATTGCACTGATCACCCCGGCCCAGTATGCCGTGGGTTGTCTGCAAGTCAAGCTGAAAGGCACCACTGCCACGTTGAAAGACGCCTTGGAGCGGAATGTCTCCATCGGCACCGGACTCTTCCCCCTGACAGGTATCGTCGTGGGTAGCCAGCGGCCGGTCGATTTCGAATTCAAGCCCATCGGCGTTTCGGAGGCCGACGACCGTTTTGCCTACGATTGCAACGTGAAGCGCGATGATTCCAACTATTTCAGCCTGAGCACTTCGGATGCTGCTTCCACCACCCAGACCCTGGTGCTGCAGACCCGCGATGCCGAAGCAGTGAAGGTGGTGTTGGAATTCCAGAACAACAGCGCCAGCGACTTCAAGGGTGTGAACGGCACGGTCTATCGCGGCACCAAGTTCTACCTGGTCGGTGTGCTCACCCCGCCGGCCGATCCCAGCGAGGACTACGAGCGCCGGGTGTTCACCCAGGACTATACCACTACGGCCAATATGACGGTCAGTTCGCTGGCTTCTGCCTACAACGTGATGCCCGACCTGCTGTCACCCAAACTCGAAATCGGTGTCGCCGTGACCACCCAGTGGGAGCAGGCCACTACGACCACCGTGCCGATTGTCTATTGAAAACGTATTTGAGAAGAGATAAATGAAAGTGTTGAGACACATATTGTTCCTGACCGCCTGCCTGGCCGCTCTGCTGCTGGCAGGCTGCAGCCTTCACAGCCATCAGGACAACGGGCAGCCCTATCTCACGCTCTATGTGTATATGCCCGACCAGCCCCTGCTGACCCGCGCCGACCAGGGCCCGGTGGCTGGCCTGGCCGACGAGTCGAAAGTGACTCAGCTGCAAGCTTGGGTATATCTCAGCAAGTCCTATACCGACATACACGGTGAAACACACTCCGCGGGCGAACGGATAGCCTACCTGAACACCTCGGTCGATGCCGATTGGACGGGCTCCGTCTATCAGCTGCCGGTGAGCGACGAATTTGCCGCTGCGGTCAATGATCTTGTCGAAAGCAACCGGCCCACGGTCGATGTCTATGTGCTGGCCAATGCCGCTTCTGTCGGTGTCGACTACGACGAGACCGCCACTACCACCCAGTTGAATGCTATCCAGTTCGACAACAGCCATTTCGGCACTTCGACCATCGTCTCGCAGGTGCCTTCCGACGGTCTGCCCATGTCGGGTGTGCTCAAAAACCAGCCGGTCTATGGCACTCAGCCTGTCTTGCGCATCGGTACTGAGAGCAACATCGCCACGGTGGCCCTGGTGCGCGCCGTCTCCAAGATTCGCTTCGTCTTCAGCCGTATCTATGATGAGGATCATCCCGAGAACTACCCCGATATAGTCATCGACCGTGTTACGCTCGACGGCGGCAAGTTGCCCGTCCGTCAGTATGTTTTCCTCAACGATGCCTGGTCGCTTAACGGGAACCGCTACAAAGTCAATACAAACAATTATGTCGCCGACGAATTCCCGCTCGTCGTGGGCACCCAGGAGGCTCCCATCGCTATCGGAAAAACTGCCGACAAAGAGGAGGTTCTTTCCTATAAGTGGAACGGTCAGACGGCCCAGGAATATGAAAACCTGGTCGATGCCGGCATCACAGCCGATAAATTGAAACAGAGCGGCCCGTTCTACCTGCACGAAAGCGACAGGCAGCTGACGGGCAAGATATATTATACCGTCGACGGAGGTGCAACCCAGACTGCCTCCTTCTCGATGGCTGCCGCAGGCGATTTCGGGCGCAACCACACCTGGATCGTCTATGGCTTCTTCAACGACGGCGACCTGCTCGAGGTCATCGCTGTCTATCTCAAAGACTGGGAAGAAAATGTCAGTGCCAATGCCAATGATGAATTATATAACTGGTAAGGGCAGGGTAGTGCTGGCCCTGGTGCTGGTCTGCCTGCTGTGGGCTTGTTCCGACGATCATCGCCGCGAGGGTGACACCTTGCGCCTGTTGCCCTATGCCGGTCAGTACCAGCAGTCGGCTCCGGCCACCAAGGGTACGGTCACAGCGCCTACCTCTTACAACCCCTACGTCAGCCTGTTCCCCCGTCAGAACGGTGTGCTGCCCGATTTCAAGGTCTTCTTCACCCGGTCGGCCCAGGACACCGAGTCGCGCCAGAACGAAGCCACCAACGACGAGCTGCGTTATCAGGCCGTCGACAATGTCTGGCTGTCGTCTGTGAAGGTAAAGGACATCCCCTATTACATCTACGGCTATATGCCCGCCGACTTGGGTACGGGCGTCTCCATTGCGCCGCTCAACAGCGACTATCGCAACGGTGCCCGGCTCACCATCACCGGCCTGGATCCGGTGCTGCACGAAGATCCCTGTGTCATCGTGGGCGTGCGCGGTGTCAACAGCAGGGACGCCGATGCCGCTCTGCAGCTGGGCAATTTCCTCTATCAGGGCCAGCCCTTGGGCGAGAACTTTGTCTATCTGCTGCTCGACCATCTCTATGCTCGGCTCGATTTGAAATTCCGCATCGGCAGCCGCTACAATGCGCTGCGCGACATCAAGGTGAAATCGGTCAGCTTGAGTGTGGCCGGTGTCGGCACCGTGAGTGCTACCGCCACCCTGACGGGCAACACTTCGGGTACGAATCCTTTCACTGCATTGAGTTTCACCCCGACGGGTAGCAACTATACGCTTGTGTCTGTCGAGAGCGACGAGGGCATCCTTCTGGACGAGACCGAACCGCTTTCGGCCACTGTCTGCTTTGCACCTGGCATGAGCTATACCACCTTGGGATTCAAGCTGACCACTGTCTATGATGTTTACGACCGCAAGGGCAACCTCATCCAGGCCAACCGCCAGGCCGAGAACGACCTGAGCCGTCTGGCAGCCGTCACCACCCTGACGCGCGGACAGCAGGCCACCATCAATCTGACGGTCAACCCCGACTTCCTCTATCAGTTGTCGGATCCCGATTTGGACAATCCTACTATCGTTCTCAATTGAATATGCAATATACACTTCCGACATATAGGTTTCTGTGCAGACGGCCGTTGATGGTCGTAGCAACGTTGTTTGGCCTGCTCCTTGGCGGCGGCATGCTCCGTGCCCAGGATCCGGAGCCCGCCCCTGTCATCAGCATTGTCATTCAGGGCGATGTATACGGCGGCGGCCGCAACGGTGCGGTCGGTACCGGCAAAACCACAGCCACAGAATCCACTCCCCAGTCGAAAGTAAGGCTCAACAGCGGCGCGCTCAATGATCCGACCACGACCGTGAGCATCTATCAGGGCCAGATCCGCACCGTCTTCGGCGGTGGTGAGAACGGACGTACCTACGGCGGCACCAACGTGCTGGTCGGACAGTCCGAACTCAGCAATTGTCCTGTCGAAATCGGCGGCACGGTGGGTGGCACCGATTGGACTGGCACCATCCACGGCGGTCTGTTCGGCGCCGGCGACGGTGCAGCCGCTTATGTCTTCGGCCACAGCTTGGTGACCATCCAGGCCGGCACCCTCTACCAAAATATCTACGGCGGCGGCAACCAAGCCGACCTGATGGGAACGACCTCTGTGGTGCTGCAAGGCGGTGACTTTCGCGGCGTGGTATTTGGCGGTGCCCGTATGGCCGACATTTTCGGTTTCAGTTTTGTGGATATCGACGGCGAGGATGCCAAGACCAACCTGGTGGTCAATACCGTCTATGGTGGTAACGATATTTCGGGCAACATCACCTCTTCGAGCAACTGGCCCTGGACGGAGACTTCTGCCTTGACTTTGCCCGCTGCTCTGAGTCATGCCGGCGACTACAGCATCACCACAGGCTACAATGCCTTCCTGCACTCGAGTGTCGAGGCTACCGGCAAGCATATCTTTGTGGGTCAGCTCTTTGGCGGCGGTAATGGCGACTATGCCTACAGCGGCGGTGGTGACGTTCCTTATTCCTACACCATGCCTACCGGTCTGGCAGACGATCCTGCCACGGACGGTGTCGATGAGAGTGTCAAGACTTTCTCCAACTTGAACAAGCCTGAGGTAAGCCGGACCTACTTGGAATTGAAGGGCGGTACCTTCGGCTATGTCTATGGCGGCGGCAACGCGGCCAATGTGACGACCAGTGTCGATATCTGTATCGACAACAACAGTTCGGTGATTTCTTCGACTGTGCTCGACGGTATCATGAAAACCGGCACGCCGGCCAGTTTCGAGAATGCCACCCGTCTGACCGACATGGGCATCAACTGGACCACCTTCACCGACGAATATCAGTTTGTACGCGTGTTCGGCGGCAACAACAAGGCGGCCATGAACATCCGTCCCACCTGGCATCTGCTGCGGGGCAGCATCAACAACCTCTACAGCGGCGGTAACGAAGGTTCCATGACCAGCCCGACGGGCCTGATCCTGTCGCTGACCAGCCCCAATATGACCGTCAACAACGTTTTCGGCGGCTGCCGCAAGGCCGATGTCGATCCGCGTGGCGACAAGGGTGCTGGCTTTGACATGCCTCAGGAAACCTTCGAGGGCGAGACCATGGAGGCAGGCTTTGCCGCCCGTGTCATCGTCAAGGCCGGAACCATCAACAATGTCTATGGCGGCAACGATATCTCGGGTAATGTCTATTATGGTGCCAACGTGCACATTCTGAGCAATATCAATGGCGATGTCTATGGCGGTGGCAACGGCTCGTATGCCTATACCGACAATGCTCAGTTGGCCAGCGACTTGCTCTATGGCGACTTCTACTATGATCCCTCCACGGCCGCTTCTTCGGTCGAGGCCCTGAATCTGTTCCGACCCAACACCGAGTCGGTGTCGCTTTCGGTCAAGGGCACCAGCGATGCAAATCCCACGACGATAGGCGGTTCGATCTATTGTGGCGGCAACAGCACCTCGCTGCGCAACGACAATGCAGGTGAAGCTACCGCCAAGCTGAAAATCGGTTCCTATGTGGTGGCCGACCGGGTCTTCCTGGGCAACAACGGTATCGACATGGTCGATATCTCGGCCGGTGGCGTGCTGGCAAAATATGCCGGTACGGTCGAGGACGTCGAAGGCACGACCCGCGACTTCAGCACGCTCGATCTGACGAATGCCGCCACCTTTGCCACCTATATGGACGGTGTGGCCATGAGTATCCTGCCCGAAGTCGATTTCGCCAGCGACTATGTGGCCTATTCCACCAAGTTCGGTTCGTTCTTCTGCGGTGGTAACGTGGGCAGTATGACCTATGCCGGCGTGAACGACATCGCCTTCAACGACAAGGTGATCATCTTCGAAAGCCTGGTGGGCGGTTGCAACAACGCCGACGTGCCGGCCCATGACGGACTGAACGCCGCCTACAAGGGTGGTATTCTGGGCTCTGCGGCCGAACGGGCTTCTTATGTCGATGGCAGCGGCAATATCAAAGACCGTCTGCATCTCACCTTGAATGGTCTGCATCTGCGGCCCATGCGTTGGAAGAAAGATGGCAATGGTGATTATGTCCTGGATGCCAACGACAACCGCCAGCTCGAATGGAACACCTTCGACAGCCGCACCGGTTTGGCAGTCACCCCGCCGACCGAACTGCCTGCTGCCAATGCTCAAGGCAACAACATAAGTACCGAAGACGACATCTATCGCCGTTTGGTAGGCGGTAATGTCTATGGCGGTTGCTACACTTCGGGTCATGTCAACGGCAATGTGGTCATCAACCTCGACGCCACGCTTACCGACCGTAACATCATTTTCGACAAGGTCGATGAAGACTCGCTGGGTGTCAAGCTATATGATAACACCCACTATCTCATCAAGGAGCGTCGTTCGGGCGTCTTGCTCGACGAACAGGGTATGGATGCCCTGGGCACATCGCTCAATGTATTCGGCGGCGGTTACGGTGCGGCCACCCAGATCTGGGGCAGCACCACCATCAACCTGAACAAGGGCTACACCTTCCAGATATTCGGCGGTGCCGAACAGGGCATCATCGGTAAGTTGGAAGACGGCGATCCGGCTGTTTACAACCCGCAATACAGCACCTATATCAACATGGACGGCGAGCTTCCCGGCGTGGCCCGTCTGGCCACCGGCGACAGTCCCGACATCGCCGAAGCCGAGTTTATCTACGGCGGCGGTTTCGAAGGCCTGATCCTGGGCAATACCCAGATCAACCTGGGCAACGGCCGTATCTTCAACTCTTTTGCCGGCAGCTGTAACGCCGACATATTGGGCCACACCGAAACCTATGTAGGCCGCGGCAGCAGCGACGACGCCAATCTGGGATTCCCCTGGGTGCGCGACCACATCTATGGCGGTAACGACCTGGGCGGCCGCATCCGCGGCAGTGAAGACTTTTCCGGCCGCGTGAGCGCCACAGCGCTGGCTATGGTCTATAACCCGACCAATGCTGCCTCACCTGCTGTCTTGGAGGCTTCGGCCTATACCGAATATATGCAGGGCCGTGTGGAGAACATCTTCGGCGGCTGCTATGGCGACTACGACTATGCAGGCGACGAA
>JAFSRR010000026.1 GCA_017446025.1 Bacteroidales bacterium
CTCTATTTCGACTTCCATTATCCCGGCGGGGTATTGCCTCAGATGGAACTGGGCGTGCCCATGCTGATTCATGTGGAGAATGCCACGGCGGCCATGGCGCTGGCCCACCTCAACGGTGTCAGCGACGAGGAACTGCGCCGGGGACTGGCTTCCTTCCAGGGCAATCTGCGGCGTTTCGACATCCAGGTGCGCCGGCCCGGTTTCGTGTATATCGACGACTATGCCCATCATCCCGATGAGCTGCGGGCCAGTATCGCCTCGCTCAAGTTCCTGTTTCCCGACAAGAAGATCACCGGCATCTTCCAGCCGCACCTCTACACCCGTACCCGCGATTTTGCGGCCGAGTTTGCCGCTGTGCTGTCCGAGCTTGACGAGGTGATTCTGCTGGATATCTATCCGGCCCGCGAAGAGCCCATTCCCGGCGTCACTTCGCAGATCATCTTCGACCGGCTGACGGCTCCCTTGAAACACCTGGCCACCTTGGACAATGTGGTGGCCCTGCTCGACACGCTCCATCCCGAGGTGCTGGCCACCCTGGGAGCGGGCAATATTGACAGTTTGATACCGATATTGAAAGAAAAATATAGCGTATGATGCGCAGATGGCTCGTTTGGATCACGGCCGCACTGCTCACGGCAGTGGTGGTGCTGGCAGCAAGGTTTTCGCGTGAAGACCGCCGCCATGTGCTGTGCCAGCGTCCCGACATCGTGGTCGAGGACAGTCTGGTGCATCCTTTCGTGCAGGCTGCTGACATCCGTCAGCTGCTGCGCGGCAGCCAGCTCCGTATCGAGGGGATGCCCCTGGATTCCTGTCCGCTGGCGGCCATCGAAAGGGTGGTGAGCTCCCATCCACTGGTCAAGCAGGCCGAAGTGTCGCTTTCGCCTTCGGGTTACCTTAGGGTGAGCGTGCGGCAGCGCGTGCCCATCTTGCGGGTGATCAACCGCCAGGGCGACAGCTATTTCCTCGACGAGGACGGCCGGCTGATGAGGGTGGCCCCCTCCCGCACCCATCGCACGGCAGTGGATGTGCCCGTGGTGACGGGTCAGGTGCTGGCCACCGACAGCCTGCTCAACAGGCAGCTCTACGATCTGGCCGTCCGCCTGCAGGGCGACCGTTTCTGGAACGAGATGATTGCCCAGATCAATGTGGAGGCCGACGGCCGCTGGACGCTGACGCCCAATGTCTGCGACTTTGAGGTGTGCCTGGGCCGGCCCGAGCGGCTCGACAGCAAACTGGCCGCCTTGCGCGCCTTTTACGAGGAGGCCCTGCCCAAGGTGGGCTGGGACCGCTATTCCAAGGTCGACTTGGAATTCAAGAACCAGATAGTATGTACAAAAAAATAAAGGAAGAGAGATGAATACCGATTCTACTTACGTAGTGGTGCTCGATGTGGGCAGTTCGCGCCTGCTGGGCTGCCTGGCCTGCCGTCAGGAGGACAAATGGCGTATCCTGGCCTCCGAACGCCGCGAAATTGACACGGAAATCCGCCGTGGTGTGATCCAGAAGATTGCCGAAGTGGGCGGTCTGATCCGTGAAGTGGTCGATGCCCTCGCTGTCAACGAGGTCTGCCCCTGCCGCATCGACGAGGTGTATGTGGGCCTGAATGCCTACACCATGCAGTCGCTGTTCACCCAGTCGCAACTCGAACTGGATGCCGAGCAGGTGGTCGATGACAAAACCCTGGAGCAACTCTGGGCAGAAGCCCTGGGCGCTGCTTTGCGCGATGACAAGGACAACATCGCCCATTTTGTCCAGAACTACGTGGTGGACGGTTTCAACACCAACAACCCCATCGGCGAGCGTCCGCGTAAGCTGGCCGGCCAGTACAAGATGGTGGTCTGCCGCTCGCAGATCACCCGCAACCTGGAGGACGCTTTCACGATCGCCGGGGTGAACTACCGCCAGAAACTGGGCATCCTGGCCTCGGCTGAGGCGGTGCTGACTCCCGAAGACAAGGACAAGGGCGTCGTGGCGCTGGATTTCGGTGCCGAGACCATCGGCATCTGCATCTGGCAGGGCAGTGTGGTGCGCCATCTGTCGGTATTGCCTTTCGGCGGCAGCAATATCACCCGCGACCTGACCCAGCTGGGCATGTCGATGGCCGAAGCCGAAACCTTGAAATGCAAGGACGGCACGGCCCTGCACTATACCGAACTGATGCTGCGGGCCAACAAGAACAATGGCAAGCGGCTTGATTTCGAACCGGGCGAGAAGCAGATCAACGAGATCATCGTGGCCCGTATCGAGGAAATGGTCGAGAACATCTGGGCCCAGATCCGTTATTCGGTGGGCACGCCGTCGCTTTTGAGCTCCGGTATCGTCATCACGGGCGGTGCCTCGCGGCTCAACGACCTGGAGGTGCTGCTGCAGCACAAGACCGGCCTGCCGGTGCGCAAAGGCCGCCTGGAATCCAATCTGGTGGATACGGATGTCAACTATATCAGCGAGGAATACGCCCAGTGCGTGGGCCTGCTGCTGTTGTCGGACGGCCCTTCGGCCTATCCGCTGCCGAAGGCTGAGCCCGAAGAGAAGGTCCAGACCGACCTGTTCGGAGAAAAAGTCGAGGAAGAAGGCAGAGGCTGGGGCCGGCGCAAATCGCGTGAGGAGAAGCCCAAGAAGCAGCGGGAGGAAAAGCCCCGCGAGCCCAAACCCGAGAAACCGTCCGAACCCTCCGAGGAAGGAAAGACCAAATCCAAACGCTTCGGCGGATTCGGAGATTTGTTCGGCAAGATTACCGATGTGATGGACGATTCGATGTAAAAAACAAAATCAGCATATTATGAACGAAGTAAACGAGGAACTGGTGCCCTTTGTCATGCCCGAGAAAGAGAAGAACATCATCAAGGTGATCGGTGTCGGCGGCGGTGGCGGCAATGCGGTGAACCACATGTTTCAGGAGGGTATCTGCGATGTCAATTACCTGATATGCAATACCGACCGTCAGGCGCTGTACAAGTCGCCCATCCCCGAGCGCTTGCAGCTGGGACCCCAGACCACCATGGGACTGGGCGCCGGCAACAATCCGGCCAAGGCCCGCGAGGCCGCTGAGGAGAGTGAACAGGACATCCGCGACAGCATCGGCTCCTATACCAAAATGGTGTTCATCACCGCCGGCATGGGTGGCGGCACAGGCACAGGCGCTGCGCCGGTCATTGCCCGTATTGCCCGCAGCATGGACATCCTCACGGTGGGCATCGTCACCATCCCCTTCAGCTGGGAGGGCGATGTCAAGATCAACCAGGCCATGGACGGCGTGGACGAAATCAGCAAACAGGTCGATGCCCTGCTGGTCATCAACAACGACCTGTTGAGCCAGGTCTATCCCGACCTCACGGTGATGAACGGTTTCCGCAAGGCCGACGACACGCTTTGTACGGCCGCCAAGAGCATCGCCGAGATCATCACTGTGCCGGGCTACATCAACCTGGATTTCGCCGATGTGCAGACTGTGCTCAAGGACGGCGGCGTGGCTGTGATGAGCGCCGGCTACGGCAAGGGCAACAACCGGGTGATCGATGCGATGAACAACGCGCTGCATTCGCCCCTGCTCAACAACAACGACGTGTTCCATGCCCGCAAGATACTGTTCAACATCTCCTGCAGCAGCAAGCACGAGATCAAGCTCGAGGAGACCGAGCAGATCAACCGTTTCATGTCGCAGTTTGAAGAACGGGTACAGGTGGTGATCTGGGGTCTGTCGATCGACGAGAGCCTGGAGGAAAGCCTCAAGGTGACCATGCTGGCCAGCGGTTTCGGCGTGAACGACCTGCCGCTGATCCGTCAGCGCAACGAGGCCGAGGAGGCCGCCGACCAGGCCGAATTGGAAGCCAACCGCATCAAGCGCGAGAACCTGATACACTCCTATTACGGCAACGGCGGGGTGCCGCCGCGTCGCTTCTACTGCACGCCCTGTGTGCTGAGCGAGGCGCAGATGGACGACGACGTCCTGATCGACCGGCTCACCAACGAACCGGCCAACCAGCGTACCAACTAAAGGCTGATGCGGGTGCCGCTCGAGCGCAGCAGCTCGGAGGCTTGGGTGATGACCACCTCGCGCACCCCGCAGTGAAGAGCGTTGAAGGCATTGTCCAGTTTGGGGATCATACCCCCCTGGATGATGCCTTCGCTTTTGTATTGCTCATATTCGGCCGGGTTGAGGGTCTTGATGACGCTGTCTTCGTCGTCGGGATCGGAGAGCACGCCTTTTTTCTCAAAGCAGAAGATCAATTGGACTTCGAAGCGGGTGGCCAGGGCTTTGGCCACTTCACCGGCGATGGTGTCGGCATTGGTGTTGAGCAGCAGGCCGTGGCCGTCGTGGGTGATGGGCGCCACCACCGGGACGATGTTCTGGTCGATGAGGTCGGCCAAAACGTCGGGCTGCACTTCCTCGACGTCGCCCACAAAGCCGTAGTCGATGTCCTTGACGGGACGCTTGCGCGAGCGGATCAGGTTGAAATCGGCCCCGCAAAGGCCCATGGCGTTGACGTGCATAGCTTGCAGGCGGGCCACGATGGTCTTGTTGACCAGGCCGGCATAGACCATGGTGACCACCTTGATGGTCTCGGCATCGGTGATGCGCCGCCCATCGACCATCTGGGTCTGGATGCCCAGGCGCTCCGACAAATCGGTGGCCAGACGGCCGCCGCCGTGGACCAGCACCTTGTAGCCGGCGATCTGTTTGAAATCGTGCAACAGGGCTTCGAGCGTGGCGGGCTCTTCGACGATCTTGCCGCCAACTTTGACCAGTGTGAGTTTTTCCATATTCGGGGTGTTTTTTGGTTGTCTATAATAAATCGGCCAGGTAGGAGGAGCGTACCAGCGGACCGCTGGCTACCTTGGCAAAGCCTTTGTCCAGGGCGACCTGCCGGTAGCGGGCAAAGTCGTCGGGGTGGATGTAGGCCTGCACGGGCAGGTGCTTGCGGGTGGGCTGCAGATACTGGCCCAGCGTGAGGATGCGGCAACCGGCCCCGAGCAGGTCATCCATGGCCTCGAAAAGCTCGGCTTCAGTCTCGCCCAGGCCCAGCATCAGGCCCGATTTGGTGGTGATGCCTTCGTCGGAGAGCTGCTTGAGTACAGCAAGGCTGCGCTCGTAGCGGGCGGCCGAACGCACCTCGGGGGTGAGGCGGCGCACCGTTTCCATATTGTGTGACACGACTTCTGGCGCGAGCTGGGCGATCTGGTGGATCAACTCTTGGCGGCCCTGGAAGTCGGGAATCAGTGTCTCGACGATGATGCCGGGATTCTGGCGGCGCACCTCGCGCACCACCTCGATCCAGTGTTGGCAGCCCAGGTCGGGCAGATCGTCGCGGTCGACCGATGTGAGCACGGCATATTTGAGCTGCATGAGGCGGATGGATTCGGCCACGCGCTGCGGCTCGCCGGGATCGGGGGGCAGGGGACGGCCCGTCAGCGTGTTGCAGAAACGGCAGCTGCGGGTGCAGATCTCGCCCAGGATCATGAAGGTGGCCGTGCCGCGGGTCCAGCATTCGCCCTGGTTGGGGCAGCGGCCGCTGGTGCAGATGGTGCACAGGCCGTGCTGCCGGACGATGTCTTTGGTCTGGCGGTAGCGCTCGTTGTCGCCCAGGCGGATCTTGAGCCAGTCGGGCTTTCTGAGATGCTCAGGATGGGACAAGGGACGCCCTGGTGCGGCCGGGGAAGGCTGCACGCTCTGTCGCGGCTGTTTGGGAGCGTCTGTCATGAGGGGATGCTTAAAGGTTTTCCTGCATAAAACGCCACCAGCGGTGGTAGAGATGTTTGCGGTAGGGCTGGCCCAGGATGCTGTGGTTGCGGCCCGGATACAATTGCATGTCAAACTGCTTGCCGGCGCGCACCAGCTCGTCGATGAGTTCCATGCTCTGGTTGACGTGGACATTGTCGTCCGAAAGGCCATGGACCAGCAAGAGCTGTCCTTTGAGCCGGTCGGCGTGGAGCAGGGCAGAGCCCTGGTCGTAACCGGCGGCGTTCTCCTCGGGCCGGCGCATGAAGCGCTCGGTATAAGCGGTGTTGTAGTAGCGGTAGTCGACGACCGGGGCCACGGCTATGCCGGCCTGGAACACCTGCTCCCCTTCAGTCAGGGCCAGCAGCGTGACAAAGCCGCCGTAGCTCCAGCCCCAGATGCCGATGCGGCCGGCATCGACCCACGGCTCGCGGGCCAGGGAGCGGGCCACGGCCTGTTGGTCGGCACACTCCAGCTGCCCCAGTTTCAGATAGGTGCATTTGCGGAAGGCCTCTCCCCGCCCGCCGGTGCCCCGTCCGTCGACGCAGACCACGGCATAGCCCTGGGCGGTAAGGAAGTACTCCCAGTCGAATTTGTATCTGTCCAGAGCCTGCTGGCTGTCCGGGCCGCTGTATTGCACGAGCAGGACAGGGTATTTTTTCGAAGGATCGAAGCCCTGCGGCTTCATCCTCCAGCCATACAGGACGGTCTGTCCGTCGGCGGCAGTCGTTTCAAAGAATTCTTTCTCGCTGTGCGGCAGGCTGTTGAAGGCTTCTATGAGGGCAGCATTGTCTTCGACCACCCTGATGGCTTTGCCGCTGGCGGCATCGCGCAGGGTGCAGCGGTCGGGCCGGTTGGCCGAGGACCAGTCTTCGACAAAGCAGGTGTAGGTGCTGTTGAAAAGGGCATTGCTGTAGCCGCCGCCCTGGCCCAGGCGCTGGGTCTTGCCCTTGGCGTCGGTACGGAAAACACTGTGCTGCCAGGGCCGTCCGTCCACGCCTTGCCAATAGAACACGTTCTTGAGCGTGTCGCGGCCGTAGTAGGAGACGAGTTCGTCCTGTCCTTTGGTAATCTGGCCGGCCAGGGTGCCGTTGAGGCGGTAGAGATAGAGGTGGCGGTAGCCGTCACGTTCGCTGACAAAGGTGAAATCCTTGGCGGTGAAC
>JAFSRR010000027.1 GCA_017446025.1 Bacteroidales bacterium
GATGGACGCCAGCTCCAAATTGAAACAGTTTCTGCTCGACTACCCGCTGTCGGTCTATGCTCCCACCGCCTATTTCTACCTGGGCTCCTGCGCCATGAATGCCGGACAGTACCAGGACGCCCTGGAAGCCTTCCAACTGTGCCCCCGCTCCTGCCTGTCGAAAAAAGACTACGAAGACTACCGCTTCCAACTGGCGGTGACCGACCTCCAGCTGGGCCACAACAAAGAGGCACGCTCGCTGCTTGAAGAATTGCTCGACGAAGGCGGGCGCTATGTGGGATCGGCCACCTATTACCTGGCCTATCTGGACTATAAGGAAGGCCGCCACGATGAGGCCCTGGCCGGTTTCCGCAAAGTTGCGGACATCGATGCCTACCGGCAGACCGTCCCCTATTTTGTCATGCAACTGCTCTTTCACGAGGGAGAATATGCCCAGGTCCTGACCATGGCCGAACAGAAGTTGCAGGAAAACCCCAGTGAATCGCAACGCATCGAGCTTTACCGGCTGTCGGGTGCCTCCTATTATGAACTGGGCAATTACAGCGCCTCACAGGATTGCTATCAGCAGTATCTTGCCTTCAAGCCCGACCTGCTGCGTTCAGACGCCTACCGCATCGGCATGAACTACTTCCACGACAAGCGCTACAGCGAGGCCGCCGACTATCTTTCCCAAGCCACGGAAGGGCAGGATGCCCAGGCCCAGAATGCAGCCTATCACCTGGGGGTCTGCTACCTGCAGCAACAGAAGACCGACATGGCCCGCATGTGCTTCGAAAGAGCTTCGCTCTACGACTACGACCGCCGGGCCAAGGAAGACGCCCTTTACAACTATGCCCTGCTGTGCTATGAGACTTCCTTCTCTCCCTTCGACGAGCAGATCAAAGCCTTCGAACGGATTCTGACAGAGTTCCCCGACAGCCGCTATTCCGACCAGATCTACAGTCACCTGGCCGACGCCTTCCTGAGTTCGGGCAACGAACAGGCCGCCATCGATTTCATCGACAAAATCGACCACCCCAGCCACAATATGCTGGAGACCAAAAGCAAGCTGCTCTTCCAGCAAGGCATGGAACTGTTCAACAACGCCCGCTACGACGAGGCCTGCAAAAAGTTTTCGTCGGCCATCAGTGTCGGCAACCAGGTCGGCATATCCGTGGCCGAAGCCACCTACTGGCGTGGTGAGGCTTATTACCAGACCAACCATCTCACCGCCTCGGCCCGTGACTTCCGCGCATTTCTCGCAGATCCGGGAGCCCGGCAGATGAAAGCCTGGCCGGCTGCCCACTACAACCTGGCCTACTGCTATTTCAACACCAACAACTTCAACGACGCCCTCTACTGGTTCGGCAAATACACCGAAATCGGCAGCGTCAAGAAGACTCCCAGCTATGCCGACGCCCTCAGCCGCATAGGCGATTGCTACTACTACGGTCGCAACTACCAGCGGGCTGTCGAATACTATCAGTCGGCCGACCGCGAATCGGTTGCAGGCAACGACTATGCCGTCTATCAGCAGGCTTTCTCGCTCGGACTGCTCAAAAAGAACAATGAAAAAGCCGCCCTGCTGACCCAGTTCGAAAAACGTTTCCCCCAATCGGACTATCTGCCGCAGGCGCTTTTTGAGCAGGGGCGCGCCTATATTGCCACCAAGCAGACACCTCAGGCCATCGCCGCCTTCGAAAGGCTCATCCAAAAAAGTCCCGGCAGCGACCTGGCACGCCAGGCAGGCATACAGACCGGCCTGCTCTACTACCAGCAGGGCGATGCCGAAAAAGCCATCGCCGCCTACAAGAAAGTGGTCAGCAACTATCCTGGCAGCAGCGAGGCCCAGACGGCCGTCAACGACCTGCGGTCGATCTACGTGGCCACCAACCGCGTACAGGAATATGCCCAGTATGTGGACGGACTGGGCGGACGCTTCAAGATGAAGGCCGGAGAGCAGGACTCCCTGTCGTACGAGGCTGCCGAGCGACTGCTCATCAACCGGCAGAAGACCGAGGCGCTCGCCGCTTTCCAGTCGTACCTGAAAATGTATCCCCAGGGATTTTTCAGTGCCGAGGCCAACTACTATTGCGCCAGCCTGCTCAACGAGCAGCAGCGCATGGAAGAGGCCGTCCCCTACTACCAGGCCGTGACCACCCACAAGGGCCATGCCTTCGTGCCCGAGGCACTGGTACAGCTATCTGAGTACACCTATTCCAAGCAGCAATATGCCCAGTCCCTCGGCTATTACCGACAGCTGGAGGCCGTCACCTCCGACCGGGCCCAGCGGCTCACCGCCCGCACAGGCATCATGCGTTGCCTGGCCGCCCAGGAAGAAAGCCGCGAACTGCTCGAAGCCGCATCGCAACTGATGCAGGAGAGCAACCTGTCGCCCGATCTGCTACGTGAAGCCCGCTACCACAAAGCCATGTCGCTTCTGCGTCTGAACCGTGCCGAGGAAGCCGTGGCCGACATGGAAACCCTCGCCAAGGAATCCAAGACCGCCTATGGCGCCGAGATCCGCTACCGCCTGGCCCAGTATTATTTCGACCAAGGAAAGACCGACAAGGCCGACTCCCTGGCCCAGCAGTTCCTGCAGGAAGGCACGCCTCACAAATATTGGATGGCCCGCTGCTTTATCCTGCTGGCCGACATCAACATGCAGCGCGGTGACGACTTCCAGGCCCGCCAGTATCTGCTGAGCCTGAAAGAAAACTACACCGTCCAGGACGATATCCAGGAGAAAATCTCCGAACGACTGAACAAGATTACCGAACGCAGCCACATAGAATAATCATGAAAAAAGCATCCTTATCCCTCGTTTTGGCCCTTTGCTGCGGCCTGCTGTCGGCACAGACGGCCGACTCCCTGATCCGCCGGGCCATACTGTTGGAAAAAGAATACATCCCGACCATCGAGAATGCCGGAAAGATCTATCAGTCGCCCGGGCAGGAAACGGTCAAGACCAACAAGGAAAAAATCGTTTTCGCGCTGGGCAGCAACCCGGCCGATGTCAACAAGGAAATCGTTCCCCTCAAGGCAGCCGAGGCCCGGACCCTCTTCCCCGACCAGCAAAAACGCGGCTACCTGAGACTGGGCGGCGGCAACCACTTTGCCTTCCTGGGCGACGGCCAGCTGAACATACTGCGCCAAAACCGACAGACCCTCGACCTGAACCTCTGGCACCGCTCGCAGTCGGTGCCGGCCCAGGACAACAACTGGAACAGCGACAACCGCCTCCAACTCAACTACAAGCTGCATTTGGGCTATTCCGAACTGGAAGCCGGACTGGCCGAGCGCCTGGGCAGCTGGCACTACTATGCCGATGTCCCCAGCCCCGCCGCCGCACAGATTCCCGACAACCAGTGGTCGTCTGACACCCGGGTATTTGTATCGATGAAATCGAAGCCCTGGGACAAAACCGTCGACTACACAGCCATGGTCGAAGAACACCTCTTCCGACTGGGCACTGCCACCACGCTGGGACAGCCCGCCGGCCCGATGGAGGCAGAGACCAAAGGGCAAGCCCGGCTGGCCTGGCATTTCCAGGACGACTGGACGGCTGCCGTTGACGGACAAATCCGCTACCTGGGCTATATCAACTCCCCCTATGCCCTGGACAACAGGCTATGGTTTGAACTGCATCCCGAAATCGACTACCAATGGGGTTACTGGCAGATGGCCCTGGGGGCGAAAGTATCCAACGGCAACGGTCTGAAAGCTGCACTGACGGCCTCCGCCCAAAGGGATCTGGGCGAGAAAGCCGCTGCCGGGATCTTCGTGGACGGGGGTGAGAAGTTCTATTCCTATCGCGAAGGCTTGCTCATGAATCCCTATTTGTCGCCCGACCTGCGGCTCGAGACGCAATACTCCCCCTTCCTCGTCCATGCCGACCTGTGGTGGCGACCGCTGGAAAACTGCATGTTCAGCCCCCAGCTGGGATTCCGCACCACCCAGGATATGCCGCTCTTCTACAACGTGGATCCGGTCATCGGCACAGGCGGCACCAAACAGGCCTCCAAGTTGTTTGGAGCAGCTCCCGTTGACGCCAGCGAATGGTATGCCGCCCTGCGGGCCGATGTGGCGCTCTACCAGATCTGCCATCTCAATGCCGACATCCGCTACCATTACTATCATGCCAACCGCACGCAGGAAAGCGCGGCCCTGGCCAATCTCCTTGCCAACGCCGGCAACCATCTCTGGTACAAGCCCAACCTGGAAGCCACGCTGGAAATCGAAGTGAAACCCACCGAGCGTATTGCCCTGCAGGCCGAATACTACTGGGGCGGCAGCCGCTATGCCTACACCGAAAACGACGATTGCCAGCGCCTGGACGACCTGCACCTGCTGTCGGCCACCTGCTCCTACAAGATCAACGCACAGATAGGCGCCTTCGCTTCGGTCTGGAACCTGCTCAACCGCCGCACGGAAGTCTGGAACCGCTATGCCAGCTACGGTACGACCGGCGTGGTGGGAGTGTCTTTCTCTTTCTAGGTTTTTATCCCGGGCAGCCATGTTCGTCAAGACCCAGGCCATCGTCCTGCACAAAATAAAGTACAGCGACAGCGATGCCATCGTCTGCCTCTACAGCCGTGAATTCGGACGGATCTCCTACCTGGTGTCCAACAAGAGCAAAAAAGGCAAGTTGAGCCAGTCGCTGCTGCAGCCGCTCAGCCTGATTGAGTATGAGGGAGAGCACAAGGGCAGCCGCGAGTTGCAGCGCCTGCGCGAAGCTCATTGCTACCAGCCTTTTGCCGATCTGGCACTGAACCCCTACAAGAATGCGATTTCCTTGTTTTTATCGGAAGTTCTCTACCGTGTCCTGATGGAAGAGGAGCGCAACCTGCCGCTCTACGACTATCTGGAACAAGGCATCCAGATGCTGGACCTCAGCGAAAAAGGGACGGCCAATTTCCATCTGGCTTTTCTCATCCACCTGACTAAATTCCTGGGGTTCTATCCCAACCTGGAAGAAAATCGTCCCCACTGGTATTTCGACCTGACAGCCGGCAGCTTCTGCCCGACCCGGCCGCCCCACAACGCCTGGCTCAGCCCTGAAGATGCCGCCCGCTTTGCCACGCTGCTCAGAATGAACTTCGAAAATCTGCATCTGTTCCGTTTCGACCGGCACCAGCGCACCCAATTGCTGCGCCAGATCCTGGATTATTACCGGATCCACCTGACCGACTTCCCGGAGATCAAGTCGCTGGCCATTCTCGAAGAAATGTTCGATGATTGAGAAAAAAAGACTACTTTTGCGCCGCATTCCCCTCACGGGCTCTCCCGCCCGATCATGGTCCTGTAGTTCAATGGATAGAATCGCGGTTTCCTAAACCGTTGATCCGGGTTCGATTCCCGGCGGGACTACCTTCGAAAAAAGACAATCCGCTACTTGCCGACAGAAAGGCGGCTTACATCGAGATCGCCGCTGCCGGAGAGCGAAAGATTCCCCAAGGTACGCACATTGCCGGTCAGCGTGACATCTCCGCTGCCGGATATTTTTACGCTGACCGTTCCGGCATCCCTGCAGTCGAGGGTGCAATCACCGCTGCCGGAAATGGAGATGGAGATATCCTCTGCCGTTACCGATTGGGACGATATGTTTCCGCTGCCGGTATCTTTGAATTCGGCAGACGATGCAAGGATCCCACCGAAGAAGCTGTCGCCGCTGCCGCTGGTTTGAGCACTGAAATTCCGGCATTCGATGACGCCGCTTGCCTTGACATCACCGCTGCCGCTGACACTGACGGCAAAGTCTTCGGAAGCGACGATGGGACTGTCTATGAAGACATCTCCGCTGCCCGACAGTTTGACGGCATCCAGCACGGGGGAATTGACCGTCAGGAAGGTCTTGGCTTTGGTCTTGAAGATGGCATTGGGCTTGGTATCCACCACAAGGCGGCCGTTCTTGACCTCGATACGATAGTACTCTACCAAATTTTCGTCGCATGTGAGCATGAGGCTCTGCGGCCCGTTGCTCTGCGTGTAATACACATCGATGGAACTCGGAACCGAAATGGAACTGAAGTCCCCGACCTCGATGGCCTGTTCTACCGAAATACCGTTGCCGGATTCTCCGACAACACCCACGCAGGATGAAAGAGCCAGAATGGCTGCAAAAAAGATGATTAGCTTTTTCATAAGAATGACCTTTGTCCCGACAAAGGTATAAAAATAGTTTCACTGAGACTACGGCTGGCGGCGGTAATAGAGGGTGGAGCAGTTTTCGGGGCGGAACACCTGCTCGGCCGTTTCGCGGATGGAAGCAGGCGTCACACGAAGGGTCAGTTCACAATCGTCGAGATAGTTTTCGGCACAACTCACCGTCTCGTACCAGCAGAGTTGCGTGGCCACATGCTGGCAGTTGGTGTTGCGGAACAAGTAGGCCGACTCGTATTTGTTCTTCACCTTCTGCAACTCTTCGGCCGACACTTCTTCCGAAACGAAGCGTGCCAACTCCTCGTTGAGACCCTGCTCGGCCTCCTCTAGCGTGACCCCTACGACAGGCTTGCCGGTAAACTGGATGCTGCCGGCCGTAGTCTCCGCCTCACCGCCCACATAAATGTCCAGTCCGCTGAACAGCAGGCGCTCCTTGACCAGCCGCTGGAACAACCGGGCCGAACGGCCGCCGGCCAGCAGGTCGGTCATCAGGTCGCACTCGCGGTAGCCCGGTTCCGATACCGAAGGGGCATGCCAGCATTTGTACAGGGCATCCAAAGGCACCGGGCGGACAACCTCCAGGTTTTGGGCTTGCACTTGCGGGGGCACCGTAGGCAAATGACGCGGCTTGACCCCCCGGGCAGGGATGTCGCCGAACCATTTTTCGACCATGGCGACACACTCCTCAAAACCAACATGGCCGCAAATGGCCAGGACGGCATTGTCGGGGGCGTAAAACCGCTGATAGAAATCCCTCACATCCTCCAAGGAAAACTGCTCGATATGCGACAACTGCTTGCCGATGGTGGGCCAGGCGTATGGATGGCTGCCATAGACCAGCGGACGCATGAGCATGGCCACATCGCCGTAGGGCTGGTTCAGGGTGTTTTGCTTGAACTCCTCCAGCACCACCTGCCGTTGCACATCCAGGCTTTCCTGATTGATGTTCAAGGCCAGCATGCGGTCGCTCTCCACATAGAGCGCTGTTTCCAGATGGTTGGCAGGCAGGGTGAGATAATAGTTGGTCACATCGGGCATGGTCCAGGCGTTGTTTTCGCCCGAGGCATTCTGGACCACGCTGTCGTAGTCGGGCACATGGGCCGAGCCGCCGAACATGAGATGCTCGAACAGATGGGCAAAGCCGGTATGGTCGGGATGTTCGTCCTTCGAGCCGACATTGTACATGAGATTGACGGTCACCATCCGGGTGCTGGCATCGTAGTAATGCAGCAGCCGAAGACCGTTGGCAAGGACATGGCGGCCTATCTTCATGCTAGTCCTTGACAAGGCTCATCTTCATCTTGATGTCCTGCTCGGGGCGGTCACCCGGCTGGGTCTTGACAGCCTGGATCTTTTCGACAACCTCCAATCCTTCGACCACTTCGCCGAAGACGGTGTACTCGTTGTCGAGGAAAGGCGTGCCGCCCACGGTGGTGTAGGACTGGATCTGTTCAGCGGTGAAAGGCTGTACCGGATGCTCGGCAAAATACTTGTCGGTCTGGTAGGCCAGTTCCTGCTGCAGACGCTGCAGACCTGCCTGGTCCTGGGCCTGGTACATGGCGCGGATCTTGTCTTGCTGCTGCATGGCCAGGTTCTGGAAATAGGCATTTTTCATCTGCTCTACCTTCTGCCCTTCCATCTGCTTCATCTGGGAAGGTGTATAGACCTGGCCCCAGACAATGTAGAACTGCGAGCCGGACGATGCCTTCAGGGGATTCACCTGATCGGACTGGCGGGCAGCCGACAAAGCGCCGCGTTTGTGGAAATACTTCGGATAGACAAATTCGGCGGGGATGGTGTAGTCCGGGCCGCCGGCTCCGAGTTGCTGGGTCGGGGCGGCATTTCTCGAATCGGGGTCGCCGCCCTGGATCATGAAGTCTTTGATGACCCGGTGGAAAATCAGATCGTTGTAGTATCCGCTTTCCACCAATTTGATGAAATTGTCGCGATGTTGCGGGGTCTCGTCGTAGAGACGTACCACGATGTCGCCCATCGTGGTCTTGATCAATACCTTGGTTTCTGCCTGCATGGTGAATAAAAAGATGGTTGTCAGCAGTGTGACGATTATTGGTTTTTTCATTGTAACGTCCTTTTTGTTATCAAACTTTTCAGATATGGCTGCAAAGGTAAAATATTCTCAGTATATTTGCGTCATGGAAGACAAGCTTTTCGCCTCCTCCGCAATTATTTAAATCTCAGATATGAAACCTACATTGTTTGTTCTGGCTGCCGGTATGGGCAGCCGCTACGGCGGTCTCAAACAGCTCGACGGGCTGGGACCCAACGGAGAGACCATCATGGACTATTCCATTTTCGATGCGGCCCGCGCCGGCTTCGGAAAGGTCGTCTTTGTGATCCGTCATCAGTTCGAAGAAGATTTCCGCACCAAAATCGCCAGCAAATACCAGGGCATCCTGCCCGTTGAAATCGTCTTCCAGGAGACCTCCTACCTGCCGGCCGGCTATGTCTGCCCCGCCGAGCGCACCAAGCCCTGGGGCACCAACCATGCCGTACTGATGGGCAAGGATGTCATCCACGAGCCCTTTGCCGTGATCAATGCCGACGACTTCTACGGCAAGGACAGTTTTGCCGTGCTGGCCGATTTCCTCCGCCGGGTGGAAGGACAGAAGAACAAATACTGCATGGTCGGCTACCGCGTGGGCAACACCCTGTCGGAAAGCGGTTCGGTGGCCCGCGGCCTGTGCCAGACCGATGAGAACAAACTGCTCACCAACGTGGTCGAGCGTACCTACATCATCCGCGACACCGACGGTCAGGTCAAGTACAAGGACGATGACGAGCAGCTGGTCGTTGTCGATGAAAACGCTCCCGTTTCGATGAACATGTGGGGGTTCACTCCCGATTATTTCGAGTATTCCGAAGAGAATTTCAAGGTTTTCCTCGATGCCAACCTCAACCAGCCCAAGGCCGAATTCTACATCCCCTGGGTGGTCAACAACCTGATTTCCTCCGGCCGTGTGAGTTGCGAAGTGCTCGACACCACCTCCAAATGGTTTGGCGTGACCTACGCCGCCGACCGCCAATATGTGGTCGACAAGATTGCCGAGCAGATCCGCCAGGGCATCTATCCCTCCAAACTTTGGTAAACCTGCAACACTATGGATTATTCAGCCATTTGCAACCAATTTGTCAAACGCTACGGGGAAGACTACTCACTGTATGCCTCCCCGGGCCGTGTCAACCTGATCGGGGAACATACCGACTACAACGGAGGGTTCGTCCTGCCGGGTGCCATTGACAAAGTCATCGTGGCCGCCATCCGTCCCAACGGCACGGACACCATCCGGGTCTATTCCTACGATATGAAAGAGACCGAGGAGTTCGCCCTCGATGAAAAACCCATTCAAAGTTGGGCCATGTATATTTATGGCGTGGTGAATGAACTGCTCAAGGCGGGCAAGGAAGTGCACGGATTTGACTGCGTCTTTGGCGGCGACATCCCCATCGGCTCGGGACTGTCCACCTCGGCAGCCCTGGAGTCGACTTTTGTCTTCGCCTTGAACGACCTCTACCAACTGGGCCTGGAGAAAATGGAGATGGCCAAGATCGGGCAGGCCGCCGAACACAATTCGGTAGGGGTCCGCTGCGGCATCATGGACCAGTTTGCCTCTGTCTTTGGAGAAGAAGGCCACGTGCTGCGCCTCGACTGCCGTTCGCTGGAGTACGAATCGCTGCCCTTCCATCCCGGCCACTGCCGGGTCGTACTGCTCGACACCCAGGTCAAGCACAACCTGGCCGCCTCGGAATACAACATCCGCCGCTCCGAATGCGAGGAAGGCGTGGCCACCATACAGAAGAAATACCCCAAAGTTCAGCTCTTGAGGGATGTCACCCCGGAAATGCTCGGTGAATTCAAGAAAAAACTCAAAGAGAGCACCTTCCGCCGCTGCATGTATGTGATTCGGGAAAACCTCCGGGTGCTGGAAGCCCAGGATGCGCTCAAGGCGGGCGACTACCAAAAGTTCGGGGCCCTGATGTTCGCCTCTCACGAAGGCCTCAGCAAAGAGTACAATGTCAGCTGCGAGGAATCCGACTTCCTGGTCGATGTGGCCCGCCAGTGCGGCGTGCTGGGGGCCCGTATGATGGGCGGCGGCTTCGGCGGCTGCACCATCAACCTGCTCGACGAGTCCCTCTACGACGAATTCATTCAAAAAGCCATTTCAAGTTACAAGGAAAAATTCCGCAAAGCACCCAAGATCTACGATGTCAAGATTGGCAACGGGTCGCGTAAAATCAAATAATCACTATGTATCTACTCGGTTACGATATTGGCAGTTCTTCGGTCAAGGCTTCCTTGATCGATGCCCAGTCGGGAGATTGTCTCTCGACCGCATTCTATCCCAAACAGGAGATGCCCATCATGGCCCTGCAGACCGGTTGGGCCGAACAGGATCCCAATGCCTGGTGGGACAACCTCAAAGCCGCCACGAAGGCCATCCTCTCCGAGGCCCGCATCAATGCCGCCGACATCGCCGGCATCGGTATCTCCTACCAGATGCACGGGCTGGTGCTGGTCGACAAGCAGGCCCGCCTGCTGCGCCCGGCCATCATCTGGTGCGACTCCCGGGCCGTTCCCTACGGCGAAAAAGCCTTCCGTGAGATCGGCCAGGAGAAATGTCTGTCGCATCTGCTCAACTCTCCGGGAAATTTCACCGCCTCGAAACTGGCCTGGGTCAAGGAAAACGAGCCGGAAATCTTCGATAAAATCGACAAGTTCATGCTGCCGGGCGACTACATCGCCCTGCGTCTGACAGGCTCGTGCACGACAACAGCCTCCGGCCTGTCTGAGGGGATACTTTGGGATTTCACCGCCAACCAACCCGCCCGGTTCCTGATGGACTATTTTGGCTTCTCGGCCGACTGGATTCCCGAAATCCTCCCCAGTTTCGCGCCCCAGGGGCAGCTCACGCGCCAGGCGGCCGAAGAATTGGGATTGAAAGTCGGCACCCCTGTCTGCTACCGGGGCGGCGACCAGCCCAACAACGCCCTTTCGCTCAATGTGCTCAATCCCGGCGAGGTGGCTGCCACGGCCGGCACCTCGGGCGTGGTCTACGGAGTGAACGGCCGCATCAACTACGACCCCAAGTCGAGGGTAAACAGTTTCGCCCATGTCAACCATACCAAAGACCAGACCCGCATCGGCGTGCTGCTCTGTATCAACGGCACCGGCATCACCAACGCCTGGATGAAACGCAACTCCGCCTCCTGCGGCTGCTCCTATGCCGAGCTCAACGACATCGCCGCCCAGGCACCCATCGGCAGCGACGGACTGTCGATCCTGCCCTTTGGCAACGGCAGCGAGCGCATGTTTGAAAACAAGGCCGGTGCCTGCAGCATCCATGGTCTGCAGTTCAACCGCCACGGCCAGCCGCATCTGCTGCGCGCCGTTCAGGAAGGCGTGGTCTTTGCCTTTGCCTACGGCATGGAAATCATGAACTCCATCGGCATCGAGACCAAACTCATCCGGGCCGGCAAGGCCAACATGTTCCTCAACCCCATCTTCCGCGACACGCTGGCCGGTCTGACGGGGGCCTGCATCGAACTTTACAACACCGACGGATCGATCGGCTCGGCCCGGGGCGCCGGACTGGGGGCAGGAATTTATAAAGATGCACGGGAAGCTTTCGCCTCACTGCAGAAAGTGGAGGAGATCGTCCCGGTCGAAAAAGATGCAGAAGCCTACAAGGAGGCTTACCTACGCTGGAAAAGCTATCTGTAAACATTCACACAATAAAAAGCTACGATTATGGCAAAAGAATTCTTCCCCGAAATCGGGAAAATCAAATTTGAAGGCAAGGATTCCAAGAATCCGCTGGCCTATCGCTACTATGATGCCGACAAAGAAATCATGGGCAAGAAAATGAAGGATTGGCTCAAGTTCGCCATGGCTTGGTGGCACACCCTCTGCGCAGAAGGTTCCGACCAGTTTGGCGGCGGCACCAAGACCTTCCCCTGGAATGCCGAAAAGGATCCCGTCAAGGCCGCCAAGGCCAAAGTTGACGCCGGTTTCGAGATCATGCAGAAACTGGGCATCGAATACTATTGTTTCCACGATGTCGATCTGGTGGCCGAAGCTGCCGATATCGACACTTACGAAAAGAACCTCAAGGAAGTGGTTGCCTACCTGAAAAAGAAGCAGGAAGCCACTGGCATCAAACTGCTCTGGGGCACAGCCAATGTCTTTGGGCACAAGCGCTACATGAACGGTGCCGCCACCAACCCCGACTTCAACGTCGTGGCTCGCGCCGCCGTACAGATCAAGAACGCCATCGATGCCACCATCGAACTGGGTGGTACCAACTATGTGTTCTGGGGCGGCCGCGAAGGCTACATGAGTCTGCTCAACACCGACCAAAAACGCGAAAAAGAACACCTGGCCATGATGCTGACCAAGGCCCGCGACTATGCCCGTGCAAAAGGATTCAAAGGGACCTTCCTTGTTGAACCCAAGCCCATGGAACCGACCAAGCACCAGTACGATGTGGATACCGAAACCGTGATCGGCTTTTTGAAAGCACACAAACTGGACAAGGACTTCAAGGTCAACATCGAAGTGAACCACGCCACCTTGGCCGGACATTCCTTCGAACATGAATTGGCCGTCGCCGTCGACAACGGCATGCTGGGCAGCATCGACGCCAACCGCGGCGACTATCAGAACGGCTGGGATACCGACCAGTTCCCCATCGACAACTTTGAACTCATCCAGGCCATGATGCAGATCATCCGCAACGGCGGCCTGGGCAACGGCGGTTCGAACTTCGATGCCAAGACCCGTCGCAACAGCACCGACCTGGAAGATATCTTCATCGCCCACATCGCCGGCATGGATGCCATGGCTCGTGCCCTGGAAGCTGCCGCCAATCTTCTCCAGGAATCTCCCTACAAGGCCATGCTCAAAGAGCGCTACGCTTCCTTCGACAGCGGCAAGGGCAAGGAATTCGAACAGGGCAAGATGAGCCTGGAAGACCTGGTCGCCTATGCCAAAAAGGCTGGCGAGCCCAAACAAACCAGTGGCAAGCAGGAACTCTACGAAGCCATCGTCAACATGTACTGCTAATTAATCCCTCCACACAGGAAAGGCCCGGAAACCACCCTCCGGGCCTTTTTTATTATCTATTGCTTTTCTGTAAATCTATTGTTATCTTTGCCGGCTTGGAAAACATTTGTACCACCTTAAATCTGCCCAACCATGTTAGTCAGAATCACTACTGCCGCCATACAGGGGATCATCGGCATCCCCGTTTTTGTCGAGATACACGTTTCGAGAGGTATCCGTTTTTCGTTGGTAGGCCTTCCCGACAATGCTGTCAGGGAAAGTCATGAGCGTATTCGTTCCGCCCTGCAGATGAACGGCATGGATATGCCCCGCAAACAAGTTGTCATCAACATGGCTCCGGCCGACCTACGCAAGGAAGGAACCGGCTACGACCTGCCCCTGAGTGTCGGACTGATGATAGCGGGAGGGCATCTGAGCGAGCAGGCTGCCGAAAACGCCCTTTTCATCGGAGAACTTTCCTTGGACGGCCGCCTGCAGCCGATCCGCGGCATTCTTCCTGTGGCAGTCATGGCCCGGCAACAGGGTTACAATAATCTTTACGTCCCGATCCAGAATGCCGAAGAGGCGGCCGTCGTTGAAGGTTTGAACGTTTACGGCATTTCAACGCTGAAAGAGTTGTGCCGCCATTTCTCCGGACAGGAGACCTGCCAGCCCTGGCAACGCAGCCGGGATGCTACTCGAAGTCCCTTGGAAAAAACTGAATTCGATTTTTCGCTGGTCAAAGGGCAGGACAAGGTGAAACGGGCCATAGAAGTGGCTTGCAGCGGCGGACACAACCTGATGATGATCGGTCCTCCGGGCGCCGGAAAGACCATGCTGGCCAAGTGCATCCCCGGAATCCTCCCGCCTATGACTCCCGACGAAGCCTTGGAAACTTCCGTCATCCATTCCATCGCCTCCAAAACCGGCATGCAACGCGGCCTGCTCCATCAGCGGCCTTTCCGCTCGCCACACCACAGCATCAGCAACGTGGCTTTGGTGGGCGGGGGCAGTTGCCCGCAACCCGGAGAAATCTCCCTGGCCCACAACGGAGTCCTTTTTTGCGATGAATTGCCCGAATTCAGCCGCTCAGTACTGGAAGTGCTGCGCCAACCACTCGAAGACCGGCACATC
>JAFSRR010000028.1 GCA_017446025.1 Bacteroidales bacterium
CGGAAGGACCGGTTTACGACGCTTCGCTGAGACGCACCATAGAATATTTTGAATAGACAAACTATGAAAAGATTACTTCCCATCGCACTGCTGGCACTGATGTTTGCTGCCTGCGAAGATCCCGTCACGCCGGGCGACGATTCCGGCAACAACACCCAACCTGCCGACACCACCGGCAACCAAGGTTCCGGCTCCGACGAAGTGGACTTTACCCCCGAAGCCTGGTACGAAACCAACTTCTGGGACCGTACCGACCGTGAGCAAGCCGGCCTGCGCGGTCCGGTAAAGCAGTGGCGCGTCACCACCTACGCTTCCTACACACTCTACGAATACGACCGGGCCGGCCATCTGCTCAAGGCCTCGTCCTACAACAACAGCGGAGAGCTGAGCGACATCATCACCAACACCTTCAACGCCGAAGGCCAGCTCATCAAGAGCGAATCCAGGAGCGCAGACGGCTATCTGTATGAAGAAATCACCTACGAATACGGCAACCCGGGCAAGGTGGTGGTCCTCGACGGCTATCTCTACCATGGCCGCCTCACCAGTGACATGATCTCCTACGACATCATGAACAAGGACATCATGAAGGGCGTCTCGGCTGTTCACCGTCGCCAGCCCGAAATCCAGCACACCGCCTGCTCCGACGACAGCTACGTCTTCGACGACCAGGGCAACCTGACCATCGCCAGCCACAGCTACCTGATCGACGAGTGGAACGACGGGCAGATCATGGACGGCACCGACACCACCCTCTACTATCACTGGACCTACAAGGAAGGCTATCCCGACTCGAGCGACCACGGCATCTCGGCCATGACGTGGCAGGCCAACGGCATGCCCCTGAGCTGGGACAGCCGGGTCAAGGAAACCACCTATATTTATTTAGGCAAGTTCCGGGTGGATCATTGCGAATACTACCAGAACAGCCGGGTGCTGGCCATCAAGGATTTCCGTCACGTGGATGGCTATGTAGGCAGCTGGCTGGCCGACTACTGGCGCACCAACGAGTTTGACGAGCACGACGAGCTCACCCTCAGCCAGTTTGACGTCTATAACGAGGGCGACTCCATCCAGTACTATTATACCGACTATGTCTATGACTCCCATGGCAACTGGATCTCGCGCAAGGAAGACACCATGGGCGTCCTCGATGGCAACCGGAGCGTCTCGACTGTCGAAAGAGAGATCATCTATTACTAGGAATTAGAATGCACCGAGCGGATGGCAAAATAAATTTTGCTATTCGCTCGGTTTGCATTAACTTCGCAGCCGAAATCGCGAAAGCGGTTTCACGTGAAAAGCCCAGATGGCGGAATTGGTAGACGCGCTGGTCTCAAACACCAGTGGATTCACTTCCATGCCGGTTCGATCCCGGCTCTGGGTACCCTCAAAAGAAAGCCTCTCCGGGTGGCTAGAGTTGCATGGGGCCGTGGCCCATGCAACTGGTGGTGTCTTGTTTTACTTTCATTGCCATAGTTCTTGTGTTTTTGAAGGTTGATAAATAAATGTTTTTCTCGTTGTCGAAACCTGGAGATTCTCATGCGCGCCAATGTGTTTCTCTTGGTAAGACGTGGCAAAGGTAAAATCGGGGTTGTGCGGTCAAAATTTTTGACCAACTTTTTTCTCTCCAACTGAAATTTTTTTCCCCCCCAACTAGGGCGAGCGTTGCGTTGCAGTTGTTGCAGTTCTTTTTGGGCCTGTCTTTTACTGATTTTGGTTGACGTTTTTTTTGAGAGGCTTGACAGCGTCTAGGCAGCGTGTAGCCATACCCTTTTCAGCGATATGCGTCGCTCAAACCGCAGGCATATCGCTGGCAGAACCCTGCAAAAACATAGCTGGACCATTCCATTACCTGGAAACGTCTAGCTAACTGAGGATTACTCTGTCAAGTAAATTCTATTGCATTTGGAATCACAGTTCGACTTTTTCGATGTGCCTACAATGGAGTCACAATATACCCACCATTAACCCACGATATTCCCACCATTAACCCACGATATACCCAGAGCCTTATTTTTCACTTCTGTTAACAGGGATTGCCAGCCAATCCATGCTGTGCAGTAATTATCTGAAAATGAGAGGTAACACAAAAATGGATATAATACAAATAGATGGGCTTCCTAACCGAAGGTGATAATAGCGCTCAAAGGATACCACTCATATGATATCCCCGTGTGGCTTGGAGCGTAATAAATAGCTTGGCAGCGGTATGAAGGGCATCCTTCTTTATTATTTTTAGGAGAAAGCGCGTTTGAATAATCCTTGTATGATTTAAAAATACTCCTTCACCGCAAAGTCAAACTGGTCGATGAAAATCTGCTTGAAGGCATACAGGTTGTTCTGTTCATAGAAGATGAGCATTGCCTTCTTGTAGTCGATGGCGTCAACAGAGCGGAAACTCAGCGGACAATAGCCGTTGGCTATCAGAATGGCATTGCTGGTGATACGGGCCGTGCGCTTGTTGCCGTCAGAGCATCAAATCGGCGCAAAAGTTCGGATATCTTCTCAATTATCGGATAATCTTGAGCCGATAATCGCACTTTTAACTTCAAATTTGAGCCGATAATCGCACTTTTAACCTCACATTTGAGCCGATAATGCAGGCTCTAACCGCTATCATATCGCCAGCTACACCTTGGGGAATCCTTGAAAATCTTAGCTTCCTCATCTTCCACAAAGTTGTCCTTGGGTGAAGAAATCTGCTAGTGCTTTGACAGCGTCTAGCCAGCGTCCAGGCAGCGTGTAGCCATACCCTTTTCAGCGATATGCGTCGCTCAAACCGCAGGCATATCGCTGGCAGAACCCTGCAAAAACATAGCTGGACCTTTCCATCACATGGAAACGTCTAAACGAAAAAATAAAACTAAGGCTTACTCGGCCACAGGGCGGATGGAGCGGCCCAGGTAGCGGTCGTAGTAGTAATAGCTGCGGCGGGTGACGTGGCTGTCGTAGAAATAGACATACCAGGCGTCGTAGGAGTCTCTTTCGCTGAGCGAAGACGACCAGTAGAGGCCGTATGAGCCGTAATCGAAGTGATCTTCGCCATGACGGTGACCGGCGGCCGGCAGGAAAATCCAGTTGTCGGTGTAGCCGGGCTTGCGGCTGGTCACCTTGTAGCCACTCACACCGTTGATGCTGGTCCAGGTCCAGGTGCACTGCCGCTGGAGTTCGGTCCACTCCTCATCGGTCGGCATGCGCCAATTGCCGCCTAGGCGGGCATGGGCTGCATCGTCTTCCAGTTCGAGAATGGTCTTGTTATCGACTGCCCCATAGTCGCCGTCGGTGCAATACTTGGTCAGGGTGTTGTAGCTGCCGCGACACAGGAGGTAGGTTTCCCATGTGTAATCTTCCTTGGGCTCGGTTTCGCCCCAGGCATAATAGTGGCCATAGTCTTCGGGCACGGTCGAACCCAGGTTGCAACTGCCCCACATGACACTCAGGCCCAGCTCGACAGCCCCTTCGGGCGCCTCACGGGTCTGTGTGGTGAAAGTCTTGACCTCACCGAACAGGTCTTCGCCATGAAGCCGTGCACAAGCCACATAGCTGTACTGGGCATCCATGTCGAGCGATACGGTTTTGGCATCGAAACTGCCGTCGGGATGCAGCACGGCTTCCAGGCTGGTGCCTTCGGCCAGCAGCGTTTCCAAAGAAACAGCGGAAGGACAGGAAAGAAACCAGACCTCGGTCGGTTCGGCATCGACGTCTAGCGGCAGACTGCCGTTGAGGGTGGCTTTGAAGGCCGAAATATTGGAGGCTTCCAAAGTGACAGGATGCTGATTGTCAGAATGATTATCCTTTTGTAGAAAGGACCATTGCTCACAAGAAGCAAAAACAAGAAGAGAAGAGAGAAGCAACAGACCGATTCTCATACAAAAGAGACAATTACAGGGGTGACGCAAAATCTAAAACGTTTCAGGACTGCAAATATATAGCTTTTAATTCATATTGCAACAAAAATAATTCGCCTCGACTGTTTTTTTAATAACTTTGTGGCCTCGAAGCACAAAAAACAGACTCGAAAAACGAATACCATACATAAGAAACAACTGAAAAACAGATAATTATAATCATTTTCCAAACGATGAAAAAGAACCAATTCAAGAAGGGAGCCTTGGCAGCCCTCCTGACCTTGTGGGCTTGTGCCCCAGCAGTGGGACAGACCGGCGAAAACGCCGACGAATGGCGGAAAGAACTATCTTCGCGCATCACCGTCAACGGTTACGCCCAGGCGGGCTTCGAATGGCAAGATCCCAACGGGACGTCCACCAACAGTTTCGTCATGAAGCGCGTGCTGGTATGGGCCAAGGCCCGGGTCACCGACCGCTGGTCGTTCCTCATCATGCACAATTTTTCGGGCGAACTGCTGGAATACTATACCGACTTTCGCATCAGCAACGACCAGGCCGTCAATTTCAGAATCGGCCAGTTCAAGAACAGCTACTCGCTGGAGAACCCTCTGTCGCCTTCGTCGGTCGAACTGATCGATGTCTGCTCCCTGCCTGTTTCGTGGCTTGCAGGCTCGACCGATCCACTGTTCGGTCCCAGCACCGGCCGCGATCTGGGCATGATGTTCTACGGAACGCTGTTCGACAATTGTTTGTATTATGAACTGGCTGTCATGAACGGCCAAGGCATCAACCGTCGGGACGGTAACCGCGAGAAAGACCTGATTGTCAAGCTTGAGGCAAGGCCTCTCGATGGCCTGCGCATCGTGGCCAGCGGACAGAAGGGCACCGGACACGCTCTCGGGCTGGCCGCCTGGAACCCGACCATCGCCGTCGGCGACGACTATACACGCGACCGCTACAGCATCGGTGCCGAATACAAAATCGGCGAACTGGCTCCCGGCAAATACAAGGAAGCCCGTCCCTTCAGCCTGCGCGGCGAACTGCTGGGAGGCCGCGACGGCGATGTCAACAGCCTGGGCGGCTATCTGACCGCCTGCCTGCCGATGACCGATGGTTGGGACATCATCGCCAGCGCCGACTATCTGGACCGCAACACAGAGGTCGGCGGCTGGAGACAAGCCAATGCCACCCTGGGCGTCCAGTACTGGTTTTACAAGAAATGCCGTGTCCAGCTGCAATACAACCGCAGCATCTGCGGCGCGCTGATCGGAGATGACTACAACAGGCTGCAGACTCAGTTCCAAATCGCTTTCTAACCATCACACACAAACAATATGGCTATCAAAATCATTCTGACCATCATCTTCTTGGCCGTACTGATCGGGATCGGTGTATATTCCCGCAAACAGGCCGGCAGCGTGGATGGTTTCGTCCTGGGCGGCCGTTCCGTCGGCCCCTGGTTGTCGGCTTTTGCTTTCGGCACTTCCTATTTTTCGGCCGTCGTCTTTGTGGGCTATGCCGGACAGTTCGGCTGGAAATACGGACTGTCGTCCACCTGGATCGGCATCGGCAACGCCCTGATCGGCTCGCTGCTGGCGTGGATCGTCCTGGGCCGACGCACCAAACTGATGACACAGCATATCGAGAGCCGCACCATGCCCGACTTTTTCGGCACCCGCTACCAGAGCCAAGGTCTGCGCGTGGTGGCCTCCATCATCGCTTTTGTTTTTCTGATTCCCTATACCGCCGGTGTCTATAAGGGCATCTCCACCCTGTTCGAGATGGGCTTCGGCATCCCCTACGAATACTGTGTGGTGATCATGTCGGTACTAACCGCCCTCTATGTCATCCTGGGCGGCTACAAGGCTACGGCCATGAACGATTTTGTGCAGGGTGTCATCATGTTGTTCGGCATTGTCATCGTGATTGCCGCTGTGCTCAATACCCAAGGCGGTCTAGCCTCTGCTGTCGGCAAATTGGCAACCCTGCCTGCCGACGGCCATCCCGAGCTCAACGGCAAGTTTGCCGACTGGCTGGGTCCCGATCCCTGGAACCTGCTGGGTGTGGTGGTCCTGACTTCGTTGGGCACCTGGGGCCTGCCCCAGATGGTCGGCAAGTTCTACTCCATCACCGATGAGAAAGCCATCCGGCGCGGCACCGTCATCTCCACCCTGTTTGCCATCGTCGTGGCCGGAGGTTGCTACTTCCTGGGCGGTTTCGGACGGCTGTTCGATGCTCCTGCGCTCCTGCCCAACGGCAAACTGGCCTACGACAGCATCATCCCCTCGATGCTGGTCACCCTACCCGATGTCATCATCGCCCTGGTCGTCCTGCTGGTGCTGTCGGCCTCGATGTCCACGCTGGCTTCGCTGGTGCTGACTTCCTCCTCGACCATGACGCTCGACCTGATCTACCGCGACAAGAAATCGGATAGCGGCGAAGTGGACGAAGGCATCATCGACGACCTCATCTCCGAAAAGATCGAGCGTCGCAAGGTGGTGGTCATGCGCGTGCTGATTGTGTTCTTCATCACCATCTCGCTGATGATTGCCCTGAACCCGCCCACCTTCATCGCCCAGCTGATGGGCATTTCCTGGGGGGCGCTGGCCGGTGCCTTCCTGGCGCCCTTCCTACTGGGCCTCTACTCGAAGAAAGTAACAACGGCTTCTGTCTGGGCCTGTTTTGCCTGGGGAGTCGGACTCACCGTGGTCAACATGATGATAGGCAATCCCATCAACCCGATCAACTGTGGTGCAGTGGCCATGGTCGGCGGTTTCCCCGTGGTCTGGATTGTCAGTCTTTTCAGTCGAAAGATACCCGCCGAGACTGTGGACAAGTTTTTTGAATGTTACCGGAAATAGCCCATGACCCTGACTGACTTTTTCAAAAAAGACCGCTTTGCCGCGCTGGTCGGGGCCGAACTGCTCGAAATCCGGGAAGGCTATGCCCGTGCGCGGATGCTGATTGTGCCCGAGAAGCATTTCAACGGAGGCGATGTCTGCCAGGGAGGAGCCCTGTTTACCTTGGCCGACCTGGCTTTCGCCGCTGCCGTCAACAGCCACCTGACCCTGACGCTGGCCGTCAGTACGAATATATCTTTTTTCCGCTCTGTCACAGAAGGCTACGTCTATGCCGAGGCTGTCGAATTGGTCAACCACAAAAGAATGCCCTACGCAGAAGTGAAGGTCACCGATGCGCAGGGCAATCTTGTTGCCGTATTCACCTCAAGCGGCTACCGCAAACAAGGTTGCGACATCCGTCTTGACGATTAATTCTCCCGGTCGGGGCACAGGGTTCCGGTTCAGGACCAAAGTGACAAATCCTTTTCCGTAACGAAACGGAGGCCGTTGAGGGCGATTACCTCACGGGTCTTGTCCGCATTGTCGGTGCGGAAGATCAGGATGCCCTTGCCATTGAACAGGAAGGTGTACATGTAGGCAATGCTGATGTCGGCACGGCTCAGACACTCCACGGCTTCGGCGGCACGGCCGGGCTGGTTGTCGAGTTCGATGGCAAAGACATCGGACAGGGCCACGGCAACGCCTGCCTTCTTCAGTTCCTCGTAAGCGCGGGCAGGCTCGCTGCAGATGATGCGGTAGATACCGTATTCTGCCGTATCGGCGATCGAAGAGGCGATGATCTGGATCTTGGCCTGCTTCAGCACCTGGAGCACTTTGATGAGCGTGCCCGACTTGTTTTCGATGAAAACAGAAAGTTGATTGATGGTCATAGTGATGTGTTTTAGAATAGTTTTCTCAAATCTTTTACTCTGACGGCCTTCTTTTCGTCCGAGACGGTCAGGCTGCCTTTGCTGAGCAGACGCACCTTGGGGGTGACCAGGATCTCATCTTTGAGCTGACGGGTGATTTCCTTCTCGAGCGACTGCAGACGGCCATAGTCATCGGTGAAGAGCTGGCTGAGCTCGACATCGACGGTCATGATGTCGTTGCCGTCCTTGGTCTCCAGGGTGATGAGATAGTCGGTGCTGACCTCCTTGAATTTGAGCAGGATTTTCTCTACCTGGATGGGGAAGATGTTGACACCCTTGAGGATGATCATGTCGTCGCTGCGACCTTGCAGACGGGCCAGTCGGCGATGGGTGCGGCCGCAGGGGCAGTCGCCCGGCAAAAAGCGGGTCAAGTCGCGGGTGCGGTAGCGCAGCAAGGGCATGGCCTCACGGTTGATGGTCGTGATGACCAGCTCGCCCAGCTCGCCGTCGGGTACGGGCTTTAGGGTGACAGGATCGATGATCTCGACGATGAAATAGTCTTCCCAGATATGGATGCCGTTCTGCTCGGGGCATTCGAAAGCCACACCGGGACCCATCATCTCCGAAATACCATAGGAATTGTAGGCCTTGACGCCCAGATTCTCCTCTATACGACGGCGCTGCTCCTCGCTGTGAGGCTCGGCACCGATGCACAGCACACGCAGCTTGGTGTCACGGCGCGGATCCACACCCTCCTCCTTCATCACTTCATAGATGCGGGAGGCGTAGCTGGGGATGGCATGCAGCACGGTCGTACCGAAATCCTTGATAAACTTGATCTGACGCAGCGTATTGCCGGCGGCGGCAGGCACGGTGAGCATTCCGACCCTTTCGGCCCCGTACTGGAAGCCCAGTCCGGCGGTAAACATGCCATAGCCGGCCGAGTTCTGGAAGACATCCTCGGGACGGCTGCCCACCATCCAAAGACAGCGGGCCACGGCATTGGCCCACTCGTCGAGGTCTTTCTGCGTGTGCAGGACCACCGTCGGGTTGCCCGTCGTGCCGGAGGAGGAATGCAGGCGGACACAATCCTTCAGGGGCACGCAGGCCAGCCCGTAGGGATAGTTTTCGCGCAGGTCTTCCTTGCTGGTGAATGGAAGTTTGCTCACATCGTCGAGCGACTTGATGTCGTCGGGCGTGATGCCCAGTTCCTTGAATTTGTTCTGATAGAACGGGGCATTCATGCAGTGACGCACCGTCTGCTGGAGGCGCTGCAGTTGCAGTGCTTCCAGCTCGGGGCGTGTCAGCGTTTCGTATTCAGGATTAAAGTAAGGAGAATAAGGCATATCGTTACTTATTTGATGATAGGTTCCAATTCGGCCACATTCTTGGCGATCTCTGCATCGGGAATGGAATAGTTCTGCAGGTCACCGTCGATGTACTGGTCGTAGGCAGTCATGTCGATCAGGCCGTGTCCGCTCAGGTTGAAGAGGATCACCTTCTCCTCGCCACTCTCTTTGCACTTAAGGGCTTCGCGGATGGTGGCAGCGATGGCATGGCAGCTTTCCGGAGCAGGAATGATACCCTCAGTGCGGGCAAACAGCATACCGGCATCGAACGATTCCAGCTGAGGAATGTCCACGCCGTGCATCATCTTGTCCTTGATGAGCTGGCTGATGATGACACCGGCACCGTGATAGCGCAGACCGCCGGCATGGATGTTGGCAGGCTTGAACTGGTGGCCCAGGGTGTACATGGGCAGCAGCGGGGTCAGGCCGGCCTCGTCGCCGAAGTCGTACTGGAAGACGCCGCGGGTCAGTTTCGGGCAACTCTCAGGCTCGGCAGCGATGAATTCGGTCTTCTTGCCGTCGAGGATGCTATGACGCATGAAGGGGAAAGCAATACCGCCGAAGTTGGAACCGCCTCCGAAGCAGGCGATCACCATATCGGGATATTCACCGGCCATAGCCATCTGCTTCTCGGCTTCCAGGCCGATGATGGTCTGGTGCAGGCCGACATGGTTCAAGACCGAACCCAGGGTGTATTTGCAGTTGGGGGTGGTCATGGCCAGCTCGACAGCCTCCGAAATGGCCGTACCCAGCGAACCGGAGTGCTTGGGATTGACCGTCAGGATGTCCTTGCCGGCACGGGTGGACATGGAGGGCGAACCGGTGACCACGGCACCGAAAGTGCGCATGATCGACGAGCGGTAGGGCTTCTGCTGCATGGAAATCTTCACCTGATAGACAGCGGCTTCCAGGCCGAAGACCTTGGCGGCATAGGCCAGGGCGGCACCCCACTGTCCGGCACCGGTCTCGGTGGTGACATTGGTCGTTCCTTCCATCTTGGCATAGTAGCACTGGGGCAGGGCCGAATTGATCTTGTGCGAACCCAGCGGGTTGACGCTCTCGTTCTTGAAATAGATATGGGCCGGGGTGTCGAGGGCTTTTTCAAGCTCGTAGGCACGCACCAGCGGGGTGGAACGGTAGAATTTGTATTTCTCGAGCACTTCCTCGGGAATGTCTATCCAACGGTGCTCGGTATCGAGTTCCTGACGGGAACATTCGGCCGGGAAGATGTGTGCAAGGTCTTCCCATGTCAAGGGCTGCTTGGTGGCAGGGTGAATCGGAGGCAGCGGCTTGTTGACCATATCTGCCTGAATGTTGTACCACTGTGTGGGGATTTCCTTCTCCTGAAGGATGAACTTCTTCTGCTTTTTCATAGCAACTGTGTTTTTGAAATTATAAACTACGATTATCGATGACATGGGCACTCTTGCCCTGACTTCTTTCGATGGTGTTGGGCGCCTTCAGCTGTACCTTGGCGGCGATGCTGAGCACGCTCTTGAGCTTGGATGCCAGCTTTTTCTCGAGTTCGTCGATGGCGGCCGGCGTGTCCATGGTGCTGGTGAAATATTCCTGTCGCAACTCGACCTGCACCTGCAGGGTGTCGAGGTTGTTGACCCGGTCCACGACGAGCATGTAGCGCGGAGCGAACTCGGGCATACTCAAAACGACGCTCTCCACCTGGGAGGGGAAGACGTTGATACCCCGGATGATGAGCATATCGTCGCTACGGCCGGTGATACGGCTCATGCGGACAGCTGTGCGGCCGCACTCACAGGTACCGTCCATCAGCGAGCACAGGTCGCGTGTGCGGTAGCGCAGCACGGGCATGCCTTCCTTGGTCAGAGTGGTGAAGACCAGTTCGCCGGGCTGTCCGTAAGGCAGCGGCTCCAGGGTGACCGGGTTGATGATCTCGGGATAGAAATGGTCTTCGCAGACATGGGAGCCGTTCTGGCACTGGCATTCGTAGCTGACGCTCGGGCCCATCACTTCGCTCAGGCCGTAGAGATTGTAACCCTTCAGGCCGAGGCGTTCCTCGATTTCCTGACGCATCTGCTCGGTCCAGGGTTCGGCACCGAAAGCGCCCACCCGCAGTTTGATCTGATCCTTGCTGATGCCCATTTTGTCCATGGTCTCGGCCAGGTACAAGGCATAGGAGGGCGTACAGGCGATGCCCGTGATGCCCAGGTCGCGTATCAGCTTCAGGTGCTTTTCCGTATTGCCCGTGCCGGCCGGGATGACCGAGGCGCCGATGTGCTCCACTCCGTAATGGGCACCCAGGCCGCCAGTGAACAGGCCGTAGCCGTAGGACACGGAGAATATGTCGTCGCGCGTCACACCGTAGGCCGTCAGACAGCGGGCCATGCATTCGCTCCAGACGCCGATGTCCTTGCGGGTATAGCCCACAATGGTCGGATTGCCTGTCGTACCGCTGCTGGCATGGACACGGATGATTTCGCTCTGCGGGGCGGCCTGCAGACCGAAAGGATAGTTGTCGCGCAAGTCTTTCTTGGTAGTGAAAGGCAGTTTGGTGATGTCTTCGATGGTCTGGATATCATCGGGACGGATGTCCATCTCCTGCAGTTTGTTGCGATAGAAGGGCACGTTGTGATAAACATACTCCACAATCTTGTGAAGCCGTTTTCCTTGCAAGGCGCTCATCTCATCGCGACTCATGCACTCTTTGTTGGGATTCCAAATCATAATGGTATTAATTGATTGACCGTTACTTGTTTTTATGGTTCTCTTCAAATATCTTCATGCGCTGTTCGAGCAGTTCATACTGATGGTCCTGGACAAAAGAGGTGCAGATTCTCAAACCCTGACGGGTACTGCCCGTCGAGTCCAGGGCGATGGCGCTCACCCCGTAATAGAGCATTTCGCGGGCCAGTTGCTTGCCGCTCATGCCGGGCCACGACACGGTGAAATAGAAACCGTCGGCTAGGGGTTCTTCCATGTCCTTGTCATAGACGATGCCGAATCCGTGCCGGCAGAAAATCTCCTTGAGCCGGGCGGCCCGGCGTCCATACTCGGCGACGTCGGAGCGGAAGTCATAGACCCCGTCGCTGGCAGCCTTGAACATGGCGGCCAGGGCATACTGGGCGCTGTGGCTCGTACCGCTCGACAGGGCATAGAGCACCCGGTGGATGAAGACCGGTCCGAAACAACCGTTGCCATAGCGGCTGGTCAGGGCCGGGTACTCCCGGTGATAGAGTTTGTCGGAGATACAGCTCACGGCGATGCGCTCGCCGGCATAGCTGAAAGCCTTGCTGCCGCTGATGAGCAGCACGTAGTTGTCGGTATATCTGGCCACCGTGGCCTGGTAGGGGGCCTCGAAAGGCCGGCTCAGGTTCTTGCGGAAATCCATGGCGAAATAGGCCAGGTCTTCCAGCACGATGACATCGTATTGGGTGGCCAGGCGGCCGATGGCGGCCAATTCTTCCTCCTGCAGGCAGATCCAGGCAGGATTGTTGGGGTTGCTGTAGATGATGGCGGCGATGTTGCCTTTCCGTAGGTAAGATTCCAGCTTGGGCGCCAGTTTGTCGCCGCGGTAGGCATACACATCGAAACTCTCGCAAGGGGCGCCCATCACCAGGCACTGCTGCTTCTGCACCGGGAAACCCGGGTCGATGAACAGGATGGTGTTCTTTTTGGGGTCGGTCTGGGAAGCGGTCAGGAAAGAGGCATAAGTGCCCTGCATCGAGCCGCACACGGGCACACAGCCCTCGGGGCGGATGTCCACTCCGACAAAGGCCTTGACAAAACGTGAAGCCTCGTTTTTGAGGGCCTCCAGCCCGTTGATGTTGGGATACAGGCGGGCTATGCCGTTTTGCAGGGCCTCCACCTGGGCCTGCACGCCGTAGGCCGAAGCCGGCAGCCCGGGCACACCCATCTCCATTTTGATGAATTCCTGTCCGGAAGCCTTCTCCGACTGCTGGGCGACAGCCACAATCTCACGGATGGTGGCCCGGCCGAAATCCTGGATACCCAGCGCGGCAATGGCCTCGTCAACTATTTCACGGGCAATGGGAGTCTTCGTCATATCACTTCTTTATAGCGGCATAGCCGGCATCGAAAGCCTGCAGGTTGGCCTCCACCACGGCCTCGCCCTTCTTGGCGAAGACGGCACGGATGGCCTCGCGCAACTCGTCGGCACTCAAAATATCTATATAGCGGGCAGCCATCCCCAGCAGGATCATGTTGGCGCTCTTGGGCAGCTTCATGGACGAGGCCAGGGCCTCGATGTCGAGACTGGCCACCCGCTCGCGGCTGCAAAGCTCGCCCATCAGGGCTGCCTCGTCGGGATAGTTGGGGATGTTGACAAAGGGTTTGGAAGAGGTGACGATCCAACCCTGGGGCTGCAGGTAGGGCAGATAGCGCAAGGCCTCCATGGGCTCCATCGACACAATCAGGTCGGCCTTGCCCAGCGGAATCTGGTCGCTGAAGATCTCGTCGGTGCTCAGGCGCAGGTCGCTCTGTACGTCCCCGCCGCGCTGGCTCATGCCGTGCACTTCGGCCTGTTTGAGCTGCAGGCCGGCCTGGGTGGCTGCCTGCCCCAGGACAGTGGCAATGGAGAGGATACCCTGGCCTCCCACGCCCGAAAGTTTGATATCTATCTTGCTCATTTCTGTTCGGCTTTTTTGGCCCGGAGTTTACGGTTGAAGGTCTGGATACACTCCCGCTGGGGAATGATGACCGAGACGCCGGGATAGTTGATTTCGTCGCGGATGATGCGGGTGATTTCGGGCATGTTCTTGGGCAGGGGCACCACTACGTGCAGGTGTTCGCGCTCGACGCCCAGGGCCAGGCAGATGGCTTCGTACTTGTGCGTGCCGGCCGAATCCTGTCCGCCCGTCATGCCGGTGGTGAGGTTGTCGCTGATGACCACCGTGATGTTGGCCCCGTCGTTGACGGCATCCAGCAGACCGGTCATGCCCGAATGGGTGAAGGTACTGTCGCCGATGATGGCGACGGCCGGAAACTGACCGGCATCGGCAGCGCCCTTGGCCATGGTGATCGAAGCACCCATATCGACACAGCTGTCGATGGCCTGGAAGGGAGGCAGGGCACCCAGCGTGTAGCAGCCGATATCGCCGAACACGCGGGCGTCGGGATATTCGGCCAGCACCTGGTTGAGGGCGGTATAGACATCCCTGTGTCCGCATCCCTGGCAAAGCTGCGGCGGGCGGCCGGCCAGGTTTTTGGCCGGAGCGAAAGCCGGAGCGACCGGCTGACCGAAGGCGGCGGCCACGTTGTCGGGATTCAGCTCGCCCGTGCGGGGCAGACGGCCAGTGAGACGTCCGCTCACGGTATAGTCGGCCGACAGCAGGGCCTTGACCTGTTCTTCGGCAAAGGGCTGGCCGTCTTCCACGACCAGGATTTCCGAGCTGTTGGCAGCCAGCTGCCTGACCAGCGACACGGGCAGCGGATACTGCGATACCTTCAGCAGGGAGATGCCCTGGGGAGCGGCTTCGCGGACATAGTTGGAGGCGATGCCGCAGGCAATCACACCCAGACCTTTCCGGCCGCAGAGTTGCAGGCTGTTATGGGAAGAGCCTTCTGAGGCTTGCAGCAAGCGGGGCTGTTTTTCTATCAGGGAGGCATACTGGCGGCGGGCATTGCCCGGCAGCAGCACCCAGTGGGTACGCTCCTTGTCGGCCTTGAGGGGATTCTGCTCACGCGGTGTTCCCACCTCGACAGCCGCCCGGGAATGGGCCAGTCGGGTCACGATACGCAACAAGACCGGCAGTTTGAGGCTCTCCGACAGGTCGAAGGCCTCGGCCATCATGTCGTAGGCTTCCTGTTGGGTGGAAGGTTCCAGGATGGGCACCATGGCAAACTTGCCGTAAAAGCGCGAATCCTGTTCGTTCTGCGAGGAATGCATGGAAGGATCGTCGGCGGCCAGAACCACCAGCCCGCCGTTGACGCCCGTGATGCCTGCATTGACAAAGGCGTCGGCACAGACGTTCATGCCTACATGCTTCATGCACACCAGCGCCCGCTTGCCGGCATACGACATGCCCAGGGCGGCTTCCATGGCTGTTTTTTCGTTGGTGCACCAGCGGCTGCGGATACCTCGTTCCCGGGCCGCCGGGCTATTCTGGATAAATTCGGTGATTTCTGTCGAAGGGGTGCCCGGATAGGCATAGACACCCGACAGACCTGCATGCACTGCACCCAGTGCTACAGCTTCGTCACCCAGTAGTAATCGTTTTTCTGACATATATCTCTCTTATTTGTACAAGATTTTTTCTCCGTTTATGATATACAAGCCTCTTTGAGCCTCCTTGACACGCCGGCCCTGCAGGTTGTAGATCACATTTTCCGTCGCACGCTCGCCGCGTATCAGGTCCAACCCAGTGGACAGCCCCTGGGAAGCTTCGCCCAATCCGCCCATTTCGTTGGCTGCACGGACCGACCAGATACCTGCTCCGGTGATGGTGAAACGAGGCTCCGTCGTGAAACCGACCACGGCTCCGTCCTGGCAGACAGCCCAGCAAAGCACATAGGGGCTGTCGTCCCAACGCAAGGTATCGGCATCCTTTACCACACCGGTCGGTGCCGAGGCCTGCTCGGTCAAGGCTGTCGGATCCCAGCCGTCGCTGCCGCCCATGACAGCCGTCAGCGTAAGAGCGGCTGCTTCCTCGGCCGTGAGCAGGGGATTGTTGGCATGGCCTTCGCCGAAACTGCGCTTGCGGGCAGTCAAATCGACCACCGAACCTCGTGTCGTGGTGGAATTGTATTCGGCAAAGCGGGCGGGCCAGCCGCCGGACATCTCCGACCAACCCTCGGCCGAAGGCTGTACTTCCATACGGGTGTCTATAAACAGACTGGTCGGCGTTCCGGACCCCCAGGGACGGCCCAGAGTGAAGGTGCCGTCCACCCCGGCCTTGTCGGCCTTGATGAGACAGTCGCGGAACACGTAGCCATATTTTCGGGGTTGTGAGGGCGCCGTAATGTAGCCCGAGGCACATGTCTGCAAGGTCACGGCAGACAAGAACACATCGCCCTTGCCGCAGAGATAGTCGGTACGTCCTCTGAGCACACCGCCTTCGAAATAGAAACGGCCTGCTTCGTTGTTGGAGACGTAGGTGTCCTGATAGGCCCACAGGCAGACATTCTTCAAGACCGTCTTGTTTGACTGGTCGTTGAGCACGATGTTGCGGCCCGTGGCATCTTCCATGCCGCTTCTGAGCGTGATATCCTGGAAATAGGTGTTCAAAGCGCGGCCGGTCAGCTGCAGCACATCGCCCCGGCCGATGCCTTCGAGCGGATTCTGCATGCCGTACTGGGTGCTGACGTAGCTATCCTTGCCGGGTACGCTATTGACGATGACCGTGGCGTCGCGGTCCTCACCGATGATCGACACGTTGGGCGTATTGAGTACCGTGGTGGCATCGGGATACTGTTTGCCGTCGGTGCCTTCACGTGTCACCGTGGCGCTGGCCGGCAGCACGTAGCGGCCCCGCTTGACGAAGATGCGGAAACGCTGGGTGGTGTTGCTGCGACGGGCTGCAGCGGCAAAAGCCTCCTGCAGGCTGCCGTCGTCGGGCATCACAAAATCGTAGAGTTGCTTGCTCACCTGCGATTTGCTGCGTGTGGTGAAAGAAATGGCGATCTCATCGGCCAGGAAGTTGTCGGTCAGGTCGGCCACCTTGCCACCGGCCAGTGAGAAACGGTAGTCGGTGGCATAGGCCAGGCCATGGTATTCAAAACTGATCGTATTGGCACTGACCACCGGTGTCAAGTTCATGACCTCGCCCTCGGCAGAGACGAGGCTGGCCTGCGTGCCGTCGGCCACCTTGACTTTTTCATCGAAAGTGAGCACCACACTGCCGTTGGCCGGCACATTGACAGCGGCCGATGCAGGCAGCGAGCGGACCAGCTGGGGAGCCACGCCGTCATTGACCAGCATGGCCTCGCCGGTGATGAAGATGTTGGTGATGGCGATGCCGTCGTTGGCCGAAGCGGCGCCGTCCACCTGCGACGTCTTGTCCGAAATCCAGCGGATATAGACCTTGGGCTGGTTATTGGCCGTATCGGGCAGGGCGAAATCGCCGGCTGTCCATTTCTTGGTGCCTTCCATATAGATGGTCCCTACCGTGGTCCACTGGCTGCCGTCCAGGGAGAACTGCACCAGCTGTTTCTGGTAGGCATTGAAGTTGTAGAGCATCTCGCTATAGACCCTCAGATGGGTAAAGGCCTTGGCGTTGACCATGGTCTGCCAATAATAGTGGCCCACGTCGCCATTGGCCGAGCCTGTCCGCCAGTTGACAGCGGCCGGACGTCCTTCGTAACCGCCGGCAGCCATCTGGCTCTTGTCGAGCCAACCGGAAGTGTTGCCGGCCTC
>JAFSRR010000029.1 GCA_017446025.1 Bacteroidales bacterium
GGGGTGGATGGATGGGGAGCAAAAAAAGGGCCGGCCCGAATGGGTCAGCCCTTAATCAAGCAATAAGGCAAAGCTTAGTTCTGCTGGGCAGCTTGTTCGGCGGCCTTGATCATTTCCTCGTTGGCGGAAACGTAGATCTCGACACGACGGTTCTGAGCACGACCTTCCACGGTGTTGTTGTCGGCAACGGGGAAGTTGAACGACAGACCCTGGGTGGTGATGCGCTTGCCGGCGATACCGTTCTTTTCCAGAACCTTGGACACGGCCTGGGCACGCTGGGTGGAGATCCGTTCGTTGACAGCAGCCGTACCCGTGTTGTCGGTGTGGCCGTAAACAGTGATGTTGGTCATTTCCATGTCGGCCATGTCAGCAGCGAACTTCTTCAGCTCAGCCTGGGCAGCGTCGGTCAACGTGGTTCCGTTGGTCGGGAACAGGATACCACTCGAGAAGGTGACCTTGATGGCCTTCAGACCATTGACATCTTCTACGGTTTCAATCTGGGCATTTTCCAGCTCTTTCAGCTCGGCAGCCTTCTTGTCCATCTGATGGCCAATGACAGCACCCGTACCACCACCGACAGCCATGCCGGCAGCAGCACCGATGGCAGCCGACTGACCGTCACCACCGATCAAATAACCAATACCTGCACCGATGGCAGCACCGGCACCCGAACCGATCAGCGAACCGGAAGCCAGCTTCGACATGTTACAACCTGTGAGCACCAGGGCTCCAGCAACCAATAAAGCAGCAATCTTTTTCATAATCAATTAGTTTAAAGATATTATTGATGAATCATTCTGTCCGGAGTAAAGGTAAAAACATTTATCGGAAAATGTGCAAGCCTACAGCGAAAAATTTTATTTCAGGCCACTACCCTCCGGCACTTTCTTGGCGGGCGAGGTCAGCACGTACTTGCCCTGGGCATCGGTGGCATAGAGGATCATGCCGCGCGACTCGATGCCGCGGAACTTGCGCGGGGCCAGGTTCATCAGCACCGGCACCTGACGGCCCACCATTTCTTCGGGGGTGAAGGAGGCGGCTACGCCGGAGACGATGGTGCGACGGTCCAGACCCGTATCGACCAGCAGTTCCATCAGCTTGTCGGTCTTGGGCACAGGCTTCGCTTCCAGGATGGTACCGATACGGATGTCGAGCTTTTCGAAGTCTTCGAAAGCGATGTCGGCGGCCTGGGGCTCGGGTTGCCAGCCGGCGGCCTGGGCAGCGGCCTCGTTGGCCTGCTTGGTAGCCAGGAGCTTCTGCACCTGGGCTTCCACGACGCTGTCCTCGATCTTCTCGAAGAGCAGCTCGGCCGGCTCGAGGGCCTGGCCCACGGCCAGCAGGTCGGTGCGTCCCAGCGTGTCCCAGCGGCAGGCTTCCATGTGGAGCATGCGGCGCAGGCGGGCGGCGCTGAACGGCAGGAAAGGCTCGAACGCAATGGCCAGGTTGGCAGCAATCTGCAAGCTCAGGTTCATGATGGTGGCTACGCGGCCCATGTCGGTCTTGGCCAGTTTCCAAGGCTCGGTGTCGGCCAGGTACTTGTTGCCGATGCGGGCCAGGTTCATCACCTCCTTCTGGGCATCGCGGAAGCGGAAAGCATCCAGGTATTCCTCGACGGTGGCCTTCACCCCGAGGAATTCGTCCATGGTGGCCCGGTCGTAGTCGGTCCACTCGCCGGCGGCAGGCACGCGGCCTTCGAAATATTTGTGGGTGAGCACCACGGCACGGTTCACAAAGTTGCCGAAGATGGCCACCAGTTCGTTGTTGTTGCGGGCCTGGAAATCCTTCCAGGTGAAATTGTTGTCCTTGGTCTCGGGGGCATTGGCCGTGAGCACGTAGCGCAGCACGTCCTGCTTGCCGGGAAACTCCTCGAGGTATTCGTTGAGCCAGACAGCCCAGTTGCGCGAGGTCGAGATCTTGTCGTCCTCGAGGTTGAGGAATTCATTGCTGGGCACATTGTCGGGCAGGATGTAGCCGCCGTGGGCCTTCATCATCACCGGGAAAATGAGGCAATGGAACACGATGTTGTCCTTGCCGATGAAATGCACCAGCCGCGTGGTGTCGTCCTGCCACCACTTCTGCCACGAGCCCCACTTGGCGGGGTCCTTGGCGCAGAGCTCGACCGTGTTGGAGACATAGCCGATGGGCGCATCAAACCAGACATAGAGCACCTTGCCTTCGGCCCCTTCCACCGGCACGGGGATGCCCCAGTCCAGGTCGCGCGTCATGGCGCGGGGCTGCAAGTCCATGTCGAGCCACGATTTGCACTGGCCATACACATTGGGACGCCATTCCTTGTGTTCTTCCAGAATCCATTGCTTGAGCCAGTCCTGATATTGGTTCAGGGGCAGGTACCAGTTCTTGGTCTCCTTCATCACCGGCGTCGAGCCGCTGATGGTCGAGCGCGGGTTGATCAGCTCGGTGGGCGACAAGTCGCGGCCGCACTTTTCGCACTGGTCGCCGTAGGCATGCTCGTTGTGGCAATGCGGGCATTCGCCCGTCACATAGCGGTCGGCCAGGAACTGCCCGGCCTCCTCGTCATAGAGCTGCGTCGTGGTCTCCTCCACCAGCTTGCCCTCGTCGTAAAGCTTGCGGAACCACTCGGCCGCAAACTTATGATGCGTCTCGGAAGTGGTGCGGCTGTAAATATCGAAAGATATGCCGAATTCTTCGAATGATTTCTTGATGAGGCTGTGGTAGCGGTCCACCACATCCTGGGGGGTGATGCCCTCCTTGCGGGCGCGTATGGTGATGGGCACGCCGTGTTCGTCGCTGCCGCCCACAAAAAGCACTTCCTCGCCTTTCAGGCGCAGGTAACGCACATAGATGTCGGCCGGCACGTACACGCCTGCCAGGTGGCCGATATGCACCGGTCCGTTGGCATAAGGCAGGGCCGATGTCACCAGAGTTCTCTTGAATTTCCTGTCCATGTTAATGAGTTCCAATCAGTCGAACAGCTCCCGGTTGTTGTCGAGCAGCTGCTGTATCTTGTCCAAGTATTTCCTGTCAATTTTCATCGCCTCCAAGCGGTCCAGCTGGCGCAGCGAGTGCAGGTCGGTGCCCGCATAGCGGTAGAGCCCCTTGTCCAGAAGGCTGTAGCCCATCTTCACCGTCTCGGGCGAATAGTAGGGCGTCAGCGACAACAGGTTCAGCTGCAGGCTGCAACCCATCCGCACATATTCCTCCAGGGGCTTCAGGTCGCGGCTGTAGTAGAGATAGCGCTCGGGATGGGCCAACACGGGATGGTAGTCCTGCAAGACGAGCTCGAAGATGGCGTCCTTGATGTTGCGGCTTTCGTAGTAGTAGGACATCTCGATGAGCACCCGCCGCCCGGCAAAGCAAAGGAAGGGCCGCTGCAGATCGAGCTGTTCGTTGACCATGTATTCGGCGCCCAGGCTCAAGCGCAAAGTCAGGTCGGCAGGCAGCGCCATGCGGAAAGCCTCGAAACGCTCCTGAAGCATTTCTTCGGTATTGCCGGCAAAATCATCGAGGTTCATGTGGGGGGTCAGCTGCACGCGCTCCACACCCATGGCCTGCAGGCGACGCAAGGCCTCATAAGAGTCTTCCGGCTGTTGGAAACCGTCGTCCACCCCTGGCAGGATGTGGCAGTGCACTTCCGCCCCCGGCCGCAGGTCGGCCAGCGTGGCGGCAGGTTTGTGCAAAAAGCCCAGCAAAGACATGGCTCCCTTTCTTTAAGCTATTCCGATTTATGATGATGATGCGAATGCTTCTTCACCAGCCCAAGCCGGCGGGCAATGCGGTAGGTGAGGCTGTGGTGCTTCTGGGCCGAATCGCCGTAACCATAACCATAGCCATATCCGTAGCCATAACCGTAACCATAGCCGTAGCCGTAACCATAGCCATAGCCGTACGACTTCTTCTCCATCTTGGGCGCATCGTTCAGCACCAGGCTCACTTCTTTGAGCTTGCCGCTGCGATGGGCATTCTCGATCTCCTCCACAAAATGAAGGTCGGAGAAACCCGAGCGCAGCACGTAGATGGTGCCGTCCGAGAGGTTGGTGATGGTCATCGGGTCGGAGATCACGAAGAAAGGCGTCGAGTCGAAGAGCACATAGTCGTAGTCTTCGCGCAGGCGGGCCACCAGATTCTTCATGTGATCGCTCAGCAACAGTTCGTTGGGATTGGGGGGCACCACGCCTTTCAAGATCACATCCAGGCTCGTGCCGCCCACATTGCGGTAGAAGATGTCTTCGTATTTCACATCCGGCTTGGTCAGGTAATGGGCCAGGCCCTTGTGGTGCTCCTGACGATCAAAGCCGACGGCCTGTTCCAGGCGGCCGTTACGCATATCGGTCTCGACCAGCGCCACTTTCTTGCCCAGGTGGGCCAGCGAAGCGGCGATGTTGGCCGACACGAAGCTCTTACCCTCGTTGGGTACCGAAGAGGTGATCTGGAACACCTTGCCCGGCAGGAAGCCCAGGCTCGAGCGGATGGCACGGAAGGCCTCGGCCGTCACATCGCGGCCGCCCATCGAACCAATGGCCGTAAAGTTGTGGTTGTCCTCGCGGTGCGGCAGCACGCCCAGCACGGGCAGCGAGGTGCGGCCTTCGATATCGTGCACGGTCTCCACCTTGCGCTTGAGCATCTGGCGCAGGAACACCAGACCGATGGGGATCATGGCACCCAGCAGCAGGCCCAGCAGATAGAGCATCTTGGCATTGGGCTTGATGCGGCCCGACATGTAGTCGGGCGCCTCGATCACGCGGGCCATGTCCTGGGCCGACACCTGGGCGATGCGCGTCTCCTCGCGCTTCTGCATGAGCAGCGAGTACATCGGTTCCAGAATCTTCTGGTCGCGGGTTATCTGGGCCACCTCCAGCTGCTGCTTGGGCAACTCCGACATACGGGCGCTGCTCTTGTTCAGCTGGCGCCGGTAGGCATCGCGCTGGGTGTTGTAGGTCACTATCAGGTTGTCTATCGATATCTCGATGGTCGTACGCAGGTCGGCCAGCATGGAGTTAAACCTGCGCACCTGCGGGTTGTTCTCCGAAGCCGACTCCAAGGCCAGGTTGCGCTCCGACACCAAGGAGTTGTAGTTGCCGATGCTCGTCACCAGCGAAGCATCGTGGATGCCCACATTGACCGGGATCACCTTGTAGGGGTCGCTGGTCTTCATGTTCTGCTGCATGCCTTCGAGCAGTTCGAGCTGCAGCTCGATGTCCATCACCTTGTCCTGCACGGTCTGATCGACCTGCAGCGACAGCTGCGACTGGGCACTGATATCGACCACCGTGTTCTGCTCGTTGTAGCGGCGCATCTGGCTCTCCACACCCAGCAGTTTCGACTCGATGTCGGCCAGGCGGTCTTCGAGGAACTCGAGCGTGCGGGTGTTCACCTCGTTGTCGAAACTCCGGCTCAGGTCGTTATACTGGCGCACCAGGTCGTTAAGCACCATCTCGCCCCGCTTGGGCTGGTTGTCCTGCAGCGTGAGCTGCAGCAGCGACGACATTTCCTTGGCCGTCGGTGTGGCGATGTTCAGTCCGCCCTTCAAGGACTTGGCGGCGGCGATCTGCGACACCACCTCGATGCGCTGGCGATACTCGCGCACCGGATTCTTCGCCCCGGTCGAATCGTTGTAGCGGATGATGAAATAGCCCAGGTCGGCCAGCTCGACCGGTTCGCCATAGCGGTGCACCGGCTCCTTCACATCGATCTTGTTGCCGCCATAGACCACCTCGGTCAGTTTGTAGCTCTGCTCGTCCTGCCATTTGTAGTCGATGGTGACGGGCTTCATATAGCGCAGACTGCCGGCCTCGTAGGGCATCAAGGAGAAGGAGAACAAATCGTAGGGATACTGCTCCACCCACTGGAAGCGCTTGCCCAGCACGTAGTATTTCACGTTCAAGGTCTTTTCCCTTACCAGCGACTCCAACAGCGACTGCGACATGAGGATGGCCTTCTCGTTTTGCAGGTTGCTGCTGTAGCCCATGCCGGTGAGGCTCTGCATCATGGCCATTTCCGTGCCGGCGCTGCTGCCGGCGTTCTTATCGCGGGTAATCAGGATGGTCGAGCGGCTCTCATAGACCGGCACCATGTAGCGCACGGCCACCATGGCCACCACCAGGCCGGCCAGGCCGCAGCCGATGATCCACCAGCGCAGGGCCCAGACCATGTCGAGGATGGCGGCCAGGCTCAGCGAGTTTTCCTCTTCCTGCTGAGACTGTCTGTATTGGGAATTCTGTTCTGTCATATTCCTCAGTGTAATACGTTATAAGAGAAAGTGATGATCGTAATCAAAGTAGTGATGGTCGAAAGCAGCACCGACCAAATGCCCGTATTGGTGTTGGCAGCCGCTACCCGCGAAGGGCTGGCCGGCACATAGATCACGTCGTTCTGCTGCAGATAGAAGAAGGGCGAACTCAATATCTGGCTGTCGGTCAGGTCAAACTTGAAATGCGTCTGCTTGCCATCCACCTCGCGGATCAGGATCAAGCCCTTGCGCTGGGCCGTCAGCGTCAGGTCGCCGGCCATACCCAAGGCCTGGAGCAGCGTGAGGCGCTCCGAAGCCACGTTGAACGTGCCCGGGTTGCGCACCTCGCCCAGCACAGTTACCTTAAAATTCTCAAAAGCCACATATACAATGGGCGCTTCCACATCCTTTCCGATAACTTTTGTTAAATAATCGACCAACTCCTTGCGCGTCATACCTAACACAAAAATACGTCCGATATTGGGGAAGGTGATGTAGCCCTCGTTATCTACTTGATAAGGTAATACCGATGTGGTTGGATTGGATAATGTTGTAGAGCCCTTGGATGCATCCGTCAATGTTAAGTTATAGGGCATAACAACGCTCTTTTCTGGGCCACTCACAATGATGCGCAGCACGTCGTCGCGCTTGATCACCGGCTCGTAGTCCTTACTGATTTTCTCGATGGTAGCCTCGTCAATATCCTGAAAATAAAGGATATCCTTCTGCGAAGCGCAGGACGACAGCAAGCCCAGCAACAGCACCGCTGCCGCCAGGCAATGCAAAATGGTTTTCATAGACTGTCTGTTATTCATTGTACAATGAGCAGGCAAAGGTAAGCAAAATGCCGCTCATATCAAACACCCGACAAGGAAATCAGGGGAAATATCGCACATTTCCCCTGATTGTCCCCAAGCGGGCTCTTATGCCCGACCGGTCCCGCTGTGCGGATTGAGATAGACCGCACCGCTGTTGATGCCGCCGTAGCTGTCGGCCGCCGCCTGCATTGCACTCTCCGTCTGGTAGCCGGCCAGCAAAGAGCTGTCCACATAGAGGAACTGCGTGCTCACCTTCAAGCCACCGGTCACCTCCTCACGCGAATGGATCCATACGGCCGCCGCCTCTGTAATGGGCGAACACATGCCCAGCAGGTATTCCGTGCCCGAGGCATCGGCCACGCTACTGAAGCCCAAAGCGCTCACCACCTCCCAAAGGGGCGTGTCGTCGGCTGGATCGAGGGTGACACGGTAGCCGGCAATACGGGCGCGGGGAGTTCCCGTCACGCTGTCCAGGGTCTGCTGCCCGTAGAAGAAAGTGAGCTGGTCGCCGGCCTCATAGCCCTCGTTGCAGGCCATCAGGGCCTCCGACAGCATGGCCACCGTGGTGTCGGCACCTACCTGCAGCTGTCCCAGCCGCAGGTCGCTCACCAATACCCCGTCGGCACCTACTTTCACCGCTATCGAAGGCAGCGAACCGCGGGTAATCTGATAGGGGGCCAACACGCTGCCGCCGTTCAGGCGGACATGCCTGGGCACATAGACCTTGACCGCGTTCACATTGGCCTGGAGAAAGGCCGTGTAATCATTCATCCTGCCGCCGAGCCCCTCAAAGCCTTTCTTCAAAGTCTGGTTGAACTGGCGGTACACCGCGGCCAGATTGGTCCACTGGGTCCGTACCTGCATCTGCGCCTGCGAACGCTGCGGTTTCTGGAGCTTACGCGCCTCGTACACCACCGTTCCCGACTTGGTCTGCCGGTAAACCAACTGACCTACCCTGCCACTCAGCTGAGTGGCCACTCCTGTCACTTTTGCCATCTTTTTGTCCTCCTGTTTTTTTTGAGTTTAACGATAAATATCGTCCAGCTTGTCAGCCAGACGGTCATACTTCCTAACAAGCACCGAAGCCAGGTCCGGCCGGCCCCGGAGCGGGAGCGGGATGCCTGCACGGACTCGTGCACAGCCACATAGACCGTGTCCGTCCGCGTCGTCTCACGCTCTTCGCTCAGCCGCCGGCTTGCACTCGCCCGGGCCCTGGTAATATCGGTGACGGTGCTCATCCTCAGCGTATCGCCCGCTGCATCCAGCTGCACCGTCACCTTGGTCACTTCCCTGAGGGTGTCGCGCAACTCGGTCACCACCGAGTCCCTTGCCTGCGCCACACGCCACTGCGCCGTCCGCCAGTCGGCCGACTCACGCCCCACGCTTCTGCTGCTGGTCGCGCAGGCTGTCATACACAGGGCAGTGAGTCCTGTGAGGACAACCGTCAATCTTCTGGATCGCATGGCGCAATTCCGTCACTTCCGTGCGCAGTTGCCCGACTTCGCGCTGCAAGGGTTGCGCGATGAAGGTTCTCCATTCCTGCACATAGTCTCTGCTCAGATTCATGTCTTTCTGGCGGTTGTCCGCCCTGAGGCTCTCCACCTCCTGCCGGTGTTTGCGGCGATCGACCAGCCAGCCGCAGCCGCCCGCCAGGGTTATCAGCCCCAGCACCACACTTGTCGCGTCTATCATCTTTCCTGTCTTATGTGTTTTTCAAATTTTTGTTTCCGGTTTCCGCCGAGCCGCTTCCAGCTCACGTGCACGAAGCGCGTACTGCCGTCGGGATTGAGATAGCGGATCAACTGGTCGTACTTGCCCCGGGCCTCGATTGCCCGGGCCAGGGCTTCCGTGCCGTCCCCGGCCTGCAGATCTGCGGCTTCTCCGCTCAGGTGCAGGCTGCCGGGCACACCTCCTACGGCAGCGTTGTGCCCGGGGCAGCGGTATCCGCTGTTAACGGACACCGCCCGGCCGAGTTCCTGACGGATAGGCTCCAAGACCTCTGTCACCAATGCTTCAATGTTCTTCCTTGCCGAAGGCGGGAGCCGCCCGCAGCAACGGCAGGCGAACTCCGACATGTCAAAGTTTTTCATCGTCTGTGTTTTTATGGGTTGTTTCAATCAGCCTGATCAGCCGGCTTTCCAGCTTTCTTACGCTTTGCCGGCTCATCTTCATCCGCTTCGAGATGGCCCGGTAGTCGGGCAGTTCGAAAGCCAGCAAGGCATAGCGGATCAGTTGGGGATCTTCGCTCTGGCAGGCCACCCGGTAAGCAATGGTGCGTCCCTGGTCGCGACGCTGTTCACGGGCTTGCCGCTCTTCCTGCTTTTCCAGTTCGCTCTGCACGCAAAAGCCCCGATGTCTCAGTTCCGGGTCGATGTCAAGGATGCTGTTAGCATCGTCGTCATCGTCCTGACTTGTCTCAAACCGGCTGGCGGGAACCACTTCCGGACAGCCGTCTTCGACAAAGCGGCGCCGGATGTGCCTCATATCGCTCTGCATCATGTTGATGATCAGGGTGCCCAACTTGGTTCCCTTCTTCCACTTCCAGCGGCAGCCAGGTGCCTTCAGGCTCCTGTAGGCTCGATCGGGAAAGAACAGCCGGGCCGGTTCGCCCAGATAGCCTTCGCTGAAGGGGCCGGTTTCGGTGCGGCCTTTCAGTTCGCCGTCCAGCCAATGCGTGGCCGTTTGCAGGGCCCGGTACACTTCCTCGGGCGACGCACTGCCCGGATTTCTGTACGTTTCCTCCTGTTTACTTAGTTTTTCAGGCATACGGATAGATTTTTCAAGGTTAGTTATAAGGTTGGTTCATAGTCGGGAGGCGGCCATTTGGGACCAGCCCCCACTATTATTATATCCATTTTCTTGCCACTGTTCATTCTCAGGAACTTACATGCAAATTAAGGCGCATTTTGCCATTTTTCCAGTGGAATAGCAGCGTTATAGGAAAAAATGTTTCGTTCCGGGAAATGCTGTTTCGTGCCGGGAAGTATTTTTCCGCATCCGGAAATATTTTTTTCGTTCCGGGAAACGTTTTTTCCCTGTGGGAAAGCGACACCAAACAAGCAGCGGGAGGGGTCGAATCCGAGCCGTGAGTTCATTGCAGGTTCATTGTGGGTTCTTTGTGGGTTCATTGAAGATTCATTGAAGGTCCATTGAAGGTTCATTGAAGATTCATTGAGGGGCGTTGAAACAGATAGAAGGCAGCAGCATACAAGCGGATAATAGTGAATAGTTAATAGTGAA
>JAFSRR010000030.1 GCA_017446025.1 Bacteroidales bacterium
ACATCAAACACTATCGTTCTCGGGCCCTCCATATCAACCAGTCCGTAAAGGAACGAACCGGGATTATGGTCATTTTTCAGGTTGGTCACATGGTAGACTACACCGCCACGGCCACCCAAGGCAAAGCGCCCGTACCCCTCGGCGCCAGGAAAAGCCAAATGACGTGGACGAAAACTCCATACATCGCCAGGTGTCACCGTTCCCTCGACATCTTCCTCATCAACACGCCAATAATAGGTATCCATGCTGTAAAGATCCGATATGACAAAAGTCGTATCAGCCGTTTCGAGCGCTGCCTTGAAAACACCGGCCGTTGCAGTAGTAGCCGCAGACACATTCCTCTGATCAGTCCCGAAATATAGATAATGCTTCTTCACCGAAGCACCGGCAGGCGACCAGCTGAGGATCAGCGAACCGCTGTCGGCATCAGCGTGCAAATCACCGTCGGCCGGATAAGGCTTCTTGGACTTGGCGCTGGCATTGGTTGTATTCAGTTCAAAACCGTTCAACACCGGACAACCAGATAAGGACGTCTGTCCGTTGTCATTATCAAAATCGTCGTCTATGTTCGTATAAAAACGGAATACTGCTTCGTCTGATTCCGAAGAAACAGAAAAAACGATTAAAGCCGAAGCTGCATCACCGACAGCGGTTTTCTGCCAAGAACGGTGGACAAGGGCTTTTTCCTCTCCATTAAGGAAAATGTGGATGGGCAGGCCGCAATATTTGGCCGGATCCGACCAGTCATTGTGAAACGTTTGCAGCGTATGCGTTCCAGCAGGAAGGCCCTTCAGTGTCAGAGTAAATTCGCCGGGGTTTTTATCGCTTTCCATCACCACACCATCCTGGGTGAAACGCGAATTGTCCGTCTTGGCCTGAACCAGGGCCTTACTCCAACTGGCACGGATACCATCCGCAGAATTCAATGTAAAAGTTACATTTTCAAAAGTCTTGCTCGAAGAGGTCGTTGCCTTTCCTACCGGCCAGGCGCTGTAGGTCGGTTCCAGCACTTCTTCCATATTACTGCGGCTGGCTTCGTTGAAATCAACCTTGACAACAGGCTTGTCCTGTGCCACCAACCATAAAGACGCCAGTAGCATCACACACGAAACAAATAGGGATCTTTTCATTGCATTTAGTGTTAAATGGTCCGACAAAAAATATAATCTGAAATCGCTATTTCTGCAGGATTTTACGATTTCTTGAGAAATACAGTCCAGGCTTGTCGGCAGACTTGACCTCCCGACCAAAAATATCATAGAGTTTTTCAGCTCCGGCAGGATCGGCAGAAACAGTCGGAACAGGCGTCGGAGCATCCGTGCTGGCAACAGCCAAATAAACCAAGGCCTCGCTACCATCGGCGTCTATACCCTTCAAGGTAATGAATTCCACCCCTTTCCAACCATCCGAAGGAGCCTTGATGACCACTTCCTGGCCGGAAATCTGCAAGACAGCATGTCCGTCTTCCATCACCGAAAAACCAACCGGAGCCTTATAGTTGCGCACCAGATCCGACAGGTCGACTGTTGCCGTAGAATGCTCAGACACTTGATAATGAGGACGGGCCATCCATTCCAGATAGTCATCCAGCATCGTGTAACCGTCTCCGTCAGGATCGGCATCCGAATCCGTGAAATCACCAATAGTACCTTTAGGATCGGTGCCATAGAGTTGTTCCCACCAGTTCGGCAATCCATCGCGGTCCGTATCGAAGGCATCCAGATCGACCACCTCCGCACCATAATCTTCATAGCCACCACAATCGGCTTCCGTATCGATCACCCCCTTATATCCAGTGACACTACCCGAATAGGTATAGGAGCCCTGTTGGATTTCACGAATCACGCGCCGGTCGTGATCATCAAAGACAGGCATGGTGCAGCCCACATCGCTCAATACACTCTTGTAGGCATCCTGGGCCGATTCGATACGGGCAAAGGAAGGGAAGAAAGGCTTATCGACCCAGACCTCCCAATCAATCGTCATTTCATTGACCAGCTGCCAAGAGCCGCCATACTGTCCGCTGGCTCCGTGAGGCTGTGTTCCGTCAAAACGGAGACGGCCGTCCTTATAAGCCAGCGCGTTGCCGTTATAGTAATAGCTTTCGCTGCCTTTGTTGCCACCGCGCTGATTGACGTCGCAGACAATGATGCGGTCGCTCACACTGGACTGCGGGCCCATCTTGTAGTAGTTGTTGACAAAGTTGGCCTCGTGGGCTTCGCCGTTGCCACCGTAGCTGCTCCAGTTATACACCACGTTGTTGAAGATGTCCAGCCGGCCGGCATAATAGCCGTTGCCGTCCATACCGCCGTCCATCCGGGGATTGCGACCACGGGCATGAGCCATCACATTGTGGTGGAAGGAGCCGATGTCACCGCAGAAAACAGCCGAGAAGCCATGTTCCGAGCCGTCACCGTACTTGTCATGATTGGCCACATTCAAAGGTTCGGCTATCATCGTGTGCTGCAAAGTGACATTCTTGGCCTCGCGACAACTGAATCCTTCATCGATGCTCCAACTTATTGAACAATGATCGACGATGCTGTGGTCGCGTCCGCGCAGTCCCATACCGTCGTAGGTCGTTCCGCTGCCCACCCGGTTACGGATGAAACGCGTGATACTCTCATCGCCGAAGCCCATAGCACCATTTCTGAAACAGATTCCCTTGCCCGGAGCCGTCTGTCCGGCGATGGTCACATATTTGTCACTGACCGTGAGACGTCCGCTCAAGTCGATGATCCCCGACACGGCAAACACAATAGTACGCGGTCCCTTCTCTTTTTCAACGGCATAGCGGAAACTGCCAGGACCCGACGAGTTCAGATTGGTCACATATACCACTCGCCCGCCGCGGCCGCCTGTGGCAAATCTTCCATAGCCTTCGGCCGTTCTGAATGCCAGATGACGCGGACGGAAACTCCATACAAAGCCAGGTGTGACAACCCCGTCTTTCTCTTCATCCACCCGCCAAAAGTAAGTCTTCAGATTGGACAGCCCTTCCGCTAGCCAAGTCGTATCGGCATATTCCTTGGCTGCCACAAATTCGGCCGACGAAGCAACAGCGCCTGCCACGGCCGCAGAGTCTGTTCCAAAATAGAGGTAATGCCTGCTCACCGCACTGTCTGCCGGCGACCATTTCAGAAGGAAAGATCCATCTTCGGCATCGATATGCATGTCTCCGTCCGAGGGCGAAGGACGGCGCGACTGTGCCGCAGCGCTGACCGTATTGAGCTCGAATCCGTTCAAAAGCGGCGTCACATCATAGCTCGTTTTGTCCAGATCATCCGGATCGTCGTCATCAATGGATGTCCTGAACTTAATGATCACCTCATCGCTGTCCGACAACACCTGGAAACTGAACATGGCAATGGCCGCCTCAGCCGATGAAGTCTTTCTGAACGTTCTATGGATCAAGGCCTTTTCCTCATCTCCGACCAAAATATGAATGGGCCAGCCGGTATAACTAGCCGGATCCTGCCAGCTGTTGTGGTAGGTCTGGATCGTATGTGTGCCCGCAGGCAAGCCCTTGATACCAAGTTCCAGCACACCGTCCAGCGTCTTGGGATCGAAAACAACACCATCTCCCGTCAACTTGGAGTTTTCCACTGCCTCCTGAACAAAAGCCTTGTTCCAGCCCGCACGCATGTTCTGTTCCGACGTGACAGTGAAAGTCACCCCCTCCACGGTCAGCGAGGCCTGACGAGTGTCCTTGGGAAAAGCCCAGGCCGTGAACCCCGGTTCAAGCACTTCGTTGTCCTTACGGCTCGGTTCGTTGAAATCAACCTTGATGACAGGTTTGTCCTGGGCCGCCAAAGACAGGGGCCACAGACCTACGCACAGCAGCAGGGCTGCCAGTAGCATTCTTCTTTTCATTGTATTTCTGTTTTGCTAATGTCTGATGATTTTATAGCCGAAACGACGGCCACGCTCGTCAACGGCCCTGACCACCCACAGTCCGCGCTCCAGGCCGGAAAAATCCTGCGCATGGATATCCTTACCACCGGCTTCCACCGTCTTGACAAGACGGCCGTCGGGAGCATACACTTCAATACGCACCAGGGAGGCATGATCGCCGTCCGGCAATTGTTCCAACGCTGTCGGCTTGGAGGGGGTGACTGCCAGTCCGAGCGGACGGCTGTAGGTCGAGCCCTCGCTGTCGGTCACCTTCAAAACCAGGCGCACTAGAGTCTCCGCACCGGCAGAGGCAGTCACACGGAACACCTGACCCTCGAGGTTGCACCGGACACCAGCCCCACTTTCACCCTCCAGCGAATAGACAGGGCTAGCCGTAAAACCTTCAAACAGCTGTTTGACATCCAACGTCTTCTCTTCGCCAGGAAGAAGAATCAGATGAGGATGGGCCAAAAACTCAAGATAATCCTCAAGCGCCGTATAACCATCACCGTCAGGGTCGGCATTGCTGTCGCTGAAATCTTCCGACGGCGAAGCTGGATTGCTGCCGAACATCTTTTCCCACCAGTCGGGCAGACCGTCCAGATCCGTGTCGAAATCGGTCGGTCGCACCTCCTCGGGATAAACCTCAAAACCGCCGGCATCTTCTTCCGAATCGATTTGTCCCCTATATCCGGGAGCTCCGGTATAGGTCCAGGAACCCTCCAGTGCCTCACGGACATTCCGCCGGTCGTGGTCGTCCAGCAGCGGCTGGTTGGCACCCATGTCGCTAAGCACAATCTTGTAGGCGTCACGAGCCGAGTGAATGGTGGCATACGATGGAAAGAAAGGCTCATCGACAAACGTCTCGTAGTCTATGGTCACCCCGTCGGAAATATCAATCCGGTAAGTATCATTCAATTTGTCCTCCGTCACGGAACCATCCTTGTTGATACGGATGTTGCCGCTGACATAGGCACGGTTGGTACCCATGCCATAACCCTGGTGCTGCATCTCGAAGAGGTATTTCTTGTTGGAGTCCGGCCCCATCTTATAAACATTGTTGACAAAGTTCACTTCGTGAGCACTGCCGTCCGTGGTGCGCTTCCACCAGTTATAGACCACATTGTTGAAAAGATCCATCTGGGTGATGTAGTTGCCGCCGCCATCCAGATTGCCGGCCATGCTCCAGTTACGGCCCGAACAGTTGACCAGGAAATTGTGGTGCCAGGAGCCGATCTTACCGCCGATAGTTGCGGCAAAACCGTGGCTGATGCCCAGGGCCTCGCTGATCATCGAATACTGGAAGGTGATATTCTGTGCATTGCGACCGCTGACGGTCTCGTCCGTACCCCAGGATGTCGAGACATGATCGACAATCGTGTGGTCACAGCCGGCCACCCCCATTGCATTGCCGTTGGTACTGATGCCACGACGGAAACGCAAAAAACGGCAGATATTGTCGTCACCAATACCCAAATCACAATGAGCCAGACAAATACCCTTTCCCGGAGCCGACTGGCCTGCTATAGTCAAATCATCGTCGATGAAGAGCTTTTCCAACTGCATGTCAATCAGTCCCGACACCATGAACAGGATAGTTCTCGGACCGCTGCCGTTCTTGATAGCCTCTCGGAAAGAACCCGGGCCGCTTGAATTGAGATTGGTCACATAGACCACCCGGCCACCACGGCCGCCGTTGGCATAACGTCCGTAACCTTCAGCTCCAGGGAAAGCCAGATGACGCGGACGGAAACTCCATACATTGCCGACAGTGGTTTTTCCATCGGTATCCACTTCATCCACGCGCCAGTAATAAGTATGCAGATTGTCCAATCCCTCTTTTGCACAGACCGTGTCGGTCAGTGCACCCATATAGAGCGCCGAGGTCGTGTCGGCCGCAGCCAGCAAGGCGGCATCCGTGCCGAAATACAGACGGTGTCTGACAATATTCCCGCCGGCCGGCGACCAGGTCAGCAGCACCGATCCTCCATCCACGTCGGCATGCATGTCTCCATCGGCAGGATAAGGTTTCTTTGACTGAGCCGCAGCGCTGACGGTATTGAGTTCGAATCCGTTCAAAAGCGGCGTCACGTCATAGCTCGTTTTGTCCAGATCATCAGGATCGTCGTCATCGATGGATGTCCTGAACTTAATGATCACCTCATCGCTTTCCGACAGCACCTGGAAACTGAACATAGCGATGGCTGCCTCGGCCAAAGATGTCTTCCTGAACGTTCTATGGATCAAGGCCTTTTCCTCATCCCCAACCAAAATATGAATGGGCCAGCCGGTATAACTGGCCGGATCCTGCCAACTGTTGTGGTAGGTCTGGATCGTATGTGTGCCCGCAGGCAAGCCCTTGATACTGAGTTCCAGCACACCGTCCAGCGTCTTGGGATCGAAAACAACACCATCTCCCGTCAACTTGGAGTTTTCCACTGCCTCCTGAACAAAAGCCTTGTTCCAGCCAGCACGCATGTTTTGCTCCGAAGAAACAGTAAATGTCACCCCCTCCACGGTCAGCGAGGCCTGACGAGTGTCCTTGGGAAAAGCCCAGGCCGTGAACCCCGGTTCAAGCACTTCGTTGTCCTTACGGCTCGGTTCGTTGAAATCAACCTTGATGACAGGTTTGTCCTGGGCTGCCATCATCTGCCCTGTCATGCAACAGGCGACAAGAGCTGATGCAAAAAGAATTCCGTATTTCATAGGCAATATTTTATCCACGGCAAAGAAAAACAAAGCAGAAAACAGGAAAGAGACTTTTTTGTCCAAAGATTTGCACTTTTTGTTCAGATGCATCAAGACGCACGAAGGAGTGCTTGACGGCACTTGGATTTGCCCGTGATTTGCACTACTTTTGTCCAAAAACCAAGCGCATGGAAAAGATGAGCAGATTATCCATCAATAAACTTGTAATCAGTTTGTTTTGTTTGCTGTTCGCAGGCATGGAGGCCCATGGGCAGAACCTGTCGGCAGCCAAGGCCGCGGCTGACACGAAAACGGCCGACGGCCTCAGTCTCGATGAGGTGGTCGAAGGAAAATATGCCGCCCACCGCCTGCCAGCCTGGCAGTCGATGCGGGACGGACAGAGCTATGTAGCCCTGAGTGAGAACGGCCGCCAGTTGCTGCGCTACGACTACAAGAGCGGCAAACTGCTGGAAACGGTCATCGATCTGGACAAGACACGAGGCGAAAGCATGGAGCGCATCGAGGGCTACAGCTTCAATCCCCAGGAAAACAAGCTGCTGCTCTGGCAGCACGCCCGCCCCATCTACCGGCGCTCCTTTATGGCCGACTATTATGTCTTCGACCGCCTGCACAACAGCCTGGAGGCCCTGTCAGACAAGGGCGCCCAGCGCGACGCCGCCTTCTCGCCCGACGGACGCATGGTGGCTTTTGCCCGCGACAACAACCTCTATATCAAGAAACTCGATTTCAAGACCGAAGTGGCCGTCACCACCGACGGTGAAGCAGGAAAGGTGATCAACGGCACCAGCGACTGGCTTTACGAAGAGGAATTCTCGGTGACGCGCATGTATGAATGGACGGCCGACAGCCGCTACCTCTGCTTTGTGCGCTTCGACGAAAGCCAGGTGCGCGAATACAGCTTCGACCAATACTATTGCGGCCGCCCCGAGCTGGACAGCTGCCGCTACTATCCCGGCGAGGTCCGCTTCAAGTATCCCAGGGCCGGCGAACGAAACTCGCGCGTGTCGCTGCACGCCTATCAGGTGCAATACCGCCAGGTGACCTACCTGCCCCTGCCGCTCGGCGCCGACGACTACCTGCCCCGTCTGTACTGCCCCCGGCAGGCCAACCAACTGGCCGTGGTAGTGATGAACCGGCTGCAGAACGAACTGAAGCTCTACATGGTCAATCCCAAATCGCAGGGGAGCAAGCTGCTCCTGACCGAACGCAGCGAGACCTATGTCGATCCCTCCTATCTGGACGACATAGCGTTCACCGCCAAGGATTTCACCTTTGTCAGCGAACGTGACGGCTACCGCCACCTCTATCTCTACCGCCTCAACGGCACCCTGGCCGGCCAGATTACCAAAGGACAGGACGAACTCGTCTCCTACTACGGCCGCGACACGCT
>JAFSRR010000031.1 GCA_017446025.1 Bacteroidales bacterium
CATGGCTGCCAATAGCATCCATACGGTATCGAGTGATAATCCTATTTCGTTCATAATTGTTTTTGTGTTGTGTTATCCTTATTACTTTTTGTCTCTCAATACGGTGTCGCCGTTCTCGCCTGTGCGAATCGACCATGTGTCTATCATTTCGCTTACGAAAATGCGTCCGTCGCCAACCTCGCCAGTGTGTGCCACCTTCAGGATTACCTTCACCGTTGGCTCCACAAACTGGTCACGGCAGACGATGGTCAGTGCCACACGCTCTATCACATCTGTTGAGTACTGCACGCCACGGTAGATACGCTCCTGACGGCTCTGTCCGATACCATGGACGTTATGATACTCGAACCAGTCTATGTCCGACCGCAGCAGCGCCTCCTTGACCTCTTCAAATTTGGTCTTGCGGATAATTGCTTCAATCTTCTTCATACCTGAATCATTTCGTTAATTGATTAATACTGACTGTCACTGTGACTTTGTTGAATTCGACTGCAAGATTACTGCGAATTCACAGCACAACCATCTGGCTTCCCGACTTTTGATTTACTATTTTTCGCTAGCTGACAAATTGCAAGAAATAGGCAGTATTCTTCTTTCAAACTGACATCCCGGCAAAAAAGACAGAAAAAAAAGGCCGACATTTTTGCAAATGTCGGCCCTCGGCTTGCACATGGTCTGTCTCACGATCCATGCCTCAGATAATGATCCACTTTCGCGGCCGTATCGCGACCGCCGGCCAGGGCGCGGACAACGAGAGAGGCGCCGTTGGCGGCGTCGCCGCAAACAAAGACATTGGCCGGATAGGCGGGATGTTCGGGTTTGAGAAAGCCCATGGCCAGCAAGACCAGTTCGGCCTTGATGATCTCGGGTTCAGATTTCTCCACCATGAGGGGACGACCGCCCGCCGGGTTGGGCTGCCAGTCGATTTCCTGCACGCGCACTCCCGTGAGATGTCCGTTTTCACCGATAAATCCGAGGGTGTTGATGTTCCAGCGGCGAACACAGCCTTCTTCGTGGGAAGAAGTGGTCTTGAGCGTGCGCGGCCAGGCGGGCCAGGGATTCTGGGGATCTTCGGGCCCCTCGACGGGACGGGGCATGATCTCGATCTGGGTGACGCTCTTGCAACCCTGGCGATGGGCAGTGCCGATGCAATCGGAGCCTGTGTCGCCACCGCCGATGACCAGGACATCCTTCCCCTTGGCGGTGATACGCTCTTCTTTTGTATATTCCTTGCCGGCCAATACCCGGTTCTGCTGCGAGAGCAGTTCGAGGGCCAGGTGGACCCCTTTCAGTTCACGGCCCGGAACGTTCAAATCGCGGGCGACAGGGGTGCCGGTGGCAACAACCACCGCATCATAGTCGGCACTCATGGCCGGAATACCCGTATCCATCGCTATATCGCAGCCATACTTGAAGGTGATGCCCTCCGCCTCGAGCAAACGCAGGCGACGGTCGATCAGCTCTTTGTTGAGTTTGAAATTGGGGATGCCATAGCGGAGCAGTCCGCCGGCCGCTTCGTTCTTCTCGAAAACAGTGACCGTGTATCCCTTCAGGTTGAGATCGTCGGCGGCGGCCAACCCAGCCGGGCCGGCTCCGATGACAGCCACCTTTTTGCCCCTGCGCACAATGTCGGTGCGAGGCTGGATATATCCTTCGCGGAAAGCGGCCTCGGTGATGGCGGCCTCGTCTTCGCGGTTGGTGGTCGGCTCGTGGTTGAAGCGGTTCAGCACACAGGCTTTTTCACACAGCGCCGGACAGATGCGACCCGTAAACTCGGGGAAGGGGTTGGTGCTGCTTAGCAGGCGGTAGGCCAGCTCCCAGTCTCCTTTGTACAGGGCATCGTTCCATTCAGGCGCTTTGTTGCCCAGCGGGCAGGCCCAGTGGCAGAAGGGCACGCCGCAATCCATGCAGCGCGAAGCCTGCTCACGACGCTGATGCATGTTGAGCGTCTGCTCCACTTCGCCGAAATCGTGGATCCTGTCGTGAATCGGGCGATAACCCGCTTCCTGACGGTGTATTTCCAAGAATGCTTTAGGGTTTCCCATTGTACTTGCTTTTTAATAGTCTCTCTGTATGTCGGCAATCTTCTCGTGCAGCCGGGCCATCTTCTCTTCTTCGAGCACACGCTTGTATTCGATGGGGACCACCTGGATAAAGTCGTCGATATAACGGTGCCAGTCGTCGAGCATACGGCCGGCCAGGGCAGAACCGGTATGCAGGTAGTGCTGACGGATGAGTTCCAACAGTTCTTTGCGGCTCACACTGTCCTCGACCAGCGAGAGTTCCACCATATCCATGTTGCAGAAATAATCGAAACTGTGGTCGGGATCATAGACGTAGGCCACGCCGCCCGACATGCCGGCGGCAAAATTGCGGCCTGTCTTGCCAAGCACCACCACGCGACCGCCGGTCATGTATTCGCAGCAATGGTCGCCGGCGCCCTCAACGACAGCCGTGGCACCGGAGTTGCGCACGGCAAAACGCTCTCCCACCTTTCCGTTGATGTAGAGTTCGCCGCTGGTCGCCCCATAGAGGCCGGTGTTGCCGGCGATGATGTTTTCTTCGGCGTGGAATTGCTCCCCGGAGCGGCTGGGTGGCAAAATGCTGATGCGCCCGCCGCTCGGCCCCTTGCCGAAATAGTCGTTGCATTCACCCTCGAGCTTGAGGTTGAGGCCACGGACGGCGAAAGCACCGAACGACTGACCGGCTGAACCTTTGAACTTGATATTGACGGTGCCGTCGGGCAGGCCCTGCTCGCCATATTTCCGGGCAATCACGCCCGAGAGCATGGTGGTCACGGCACGGTCGGTATTGCGGATGGCATAATCGAGTGTCACTTCCTCTTGATGGTCGATGGCCTTGCGGGCGGCACGGATGATTTCCTCATCTTTCACACCGGCCACCTTGGTAAACTCGCCCCTGTCCCAACAGAGCGACTTGTCGGTCGCGGGCCTGTACAGCAGCCGGCCGAAATCGATGGTCTGCTGTTTTTCTGTGGCATGGGAGGTGTCCACCTCGATAAGGTCCGTGTGACCGATAATTTCCTTCAAGCTATGCACTCCGATCTCACTGAGATACTCGCGCACTTGGGAAGCGAGGAAAGTGAAGAAATTGACGACATATTCGGCCCTGCCCTCGAAATGCTTGCGCAATTCAGGATTCTGCGTAGCCACACCCATCGGACAGGTATTGGTGTTGCACTTGCGCATCATGACACAGCCCAGGACGATGAGCGGCAGCGTGCCGAAAGAAAACTCATCGGCCCCCAGCATCGCCATGAGGATGACATCTTTGGCGGTCTTCAACTGGCCGTCGGTCTGCAGGCGCACCTGGTTGCGAAGACCGTTTATCACAAGCGTCTGCTGCGTCTCGGCCAGGCCGATTTCGGGGGAGATGCCGGCAAAGCGCATGCTGCTGGCAGGGGAGGCCCCCGTACCGCCCTCGGCACCGCTGATGACAATGAGGTCGGCCTTGGCTTTGGCCACACCGGCAGCGATGGTTCCCACACCGCTCTCGGCCACCAGTTTCACACTGACGGCAGCCGTGGGATTGATGTTTTTCAAATCGAAGATGAGTTGTGCCAGATCCTCGATGCTGTAGATATCATGGTGCGGCGGTGGCGAGATGAGCGAAATGCCGGGGATGGCGTTACGCGTCTTGGCGATGATTTCGTTGACCTTGAAACCGGGCAACTGGCCGCCCTCACCGGGCTTGGCGCCCTGGGCCACCTTGATCTGTATCTCTTCGGCATTGACCAGATATTCGGCCGTGACACCGAAACGTCCGCTGGCTATCTGTTTGGTCTTGCTCGACAGCGATACGCCGTCCACCTCCGTGTGGTAACGGGCATTGTCCTCGCCGCCTTCGCCCGTGTTGCTCCGGGTGCCCAGCCGGTTCATGGCCAGGGCCAGGGCCTCGTGGGCCTCGATGCTCAAAGCGCCGAAACTCATGGCGCCCGTCACGAAATGCCTGACAATGCTTTTCACAGGCTCCACCTCCTCGAGGGGAACCGGCCGGGAGGCCTTCTTCCAAGTAAAGAAGTCGCGCAGGAAGATGGGCGATTCCTTTTCGTCCACCAGTTTGGACCACTCTTTGAACTTCTGGTAGCTGCCCAGCCGGGTGGCTATCTGCAATTGGGCTATCGTTTCGGGATTCCAGGCATGCTTGATGCCGTCTTTGCGCCAGGCAAACTGACCTTGGTTCTTTAAAAGAGTCTGTTCTTTGCCGGCAGCGTGAAGGGCAATCGCATCGCGGGCAATTTGCTTTAGCCCGATGCCGCCGACCGAACTTACCTCCGTGCCGAAGTAGCGCCTGAGCACGTCCTCGCCCAGACCGACGCTTTCAAATATCTTGGCCCCGCGGTACGAGCGGATGGTCGAAATGCCCATCTTGGACATAATCTTCTTCAGGCCCTTGTCGACGGCCTTGATATAGTTTTTCTCCGCGGTTGCGTATTCCTCCTGTATCTTTCCGTTTTTCACCAGGTCGTCGAGCACGGCAAAGGTGATATAGGGGCAAATGGCACTGGCGCCGTAGCCCAGCAAGAGGGCTGCGTGCATCACTTCACGGATCTCGCCGCTCTCCACAATCAGCGCCGTCTGCACACGCTTGCCCACAGAGATGAGGTAGTGGTGGACGGCCGAAACGGCCAACAGGCTTGGGATCGCCGCATGTGTCTCGTCGATGTCGCGGTCGCTCAGGATAATGTAGTTGACTCCCTGGTCCACGCTCTCCTCCGCCTTTTTGCAGAGGTCGTCGATGGCCTGGCGCAAGCCGGATTCTCCTTTTTCGATTTCGAAAAGCATGGCCAGCTTCTGAGTCTTGAAACCCTTGTAGCGGATATTGCACAAGATGTCGAGCTGCGTGTTTGTCAGCACCGGCTGGGGCAGACGGACCATCTTGCAGTTGCTGGCATCGGGGGTGAGGATGCCCGTGCCCACCGCGCCGATGTATTCGGTCAGGCTCATCACCAGTTCCTCACGGATGGGATCGATGGCCGGGTTGGTCACCTGGGCAAACTGCTGGCGGAAATAATTGAACAGGATCTGCGGCCGGTCGCTGATGACGGCCAAAGGGGTGTCGTTGCCCATCGCGGCCACGGGTTCCTGTCCGGCGGTAGCCATCGGGACGATGGTCTTGTCGATGTCTTCCTGGCCAAATCCGAAGGTGACCAGTTTGCGGGTCAGGTCGCCGACGGCATTGTCCACATGGCGGCCGCTCTTGAGCTTTTCCAGCTGTACACGGTTCTCGCTGAGCCATTCGCGATAGGGATGGGCCTTGGCCAGCTGTTCCTTGATCTCGCCGTCGTAATAGACCTTGCCCTCCTGGGTGTCGATGAGCAGGATTTTCCCCGGCTGCAGGCGGCCCTTGCTCACCACATCGCCCGGTTCGAAATCCATCACGCCTACCTCGGAGGCAACGACCATCATGCCCTGTTTGGTGATGGTGTAGCGGCTGGGGCGCAAGCCGTTGCGGTCGAGCATTCCGCCGGCATAGCGTCCGTCGGAGAAGAGCAGCGCTGCCGGACCGTCCCAGGGTTCCATCAGGATGGAATGATATTCGTAGAAGGCTTTCAAGTCTTCGCTGATCGGATTCTTGTCGTTGAAACTTTCCGGCACGAGGATGGCCATGGCCTGCGGCAGCGACAAGCCGCTCATCATCAGGAATTCGAACACATTGTCCAGACTGGCCGAGTCGCTCATGCCCTCCTGCACGATGGGACGCAGGTCCTTGATGTCGCCCAGGGCCTCGCTGTTGAGCACGCTCTCGCGGGCTTTCATCCAGCCGCGGTTGCCCCGGATGGTGTTGATTTCGCCATTGTGCGCCAACAGGCGGAAAGGCTGGGCCAGCGACCAGGTGGGAAAGGTATTGGTGCTGAAACGCGAATGGACCAGCGCCAGTCCGCTGGTAAAGTAGGGACTGGACAAATCGGGGAAATAGCGCCTGAGCTGGCCGCTGGTCAGCATTCCCTTGTAAACGAGGTTCTTGCTCGAAAGCGAGCAGATATAGAAATCCTTGTTGTCGATACGATTTTCTATCCGCTTCCTTATTTTATATAAGATGCGGTCGAGCGTTGCAGCCTGCTCCTGCGTGGCACCTGTCACGAAGATCTGTCTGATTTCCGGCTCCACTTCGCGGGCAGCCACACCCAACACCTCGGGACAGGTAGGCACCGTGCGCACATGCATCAGTTGCAGCCCTTCGCGTTCGATTTCCTCGATCATCACGCTCAGTGCCTGCTCCCGGGCCTTTACGTCTTTGGGCAAAAACACCAGCCCGGTGCCGTAATGGCCTTTTTCCGGGACGGGAATTCCCTGCAACAGTATGAACTCATGCGGAATCTGCACCATGATACCTGCCCCGTCACCGGTTTTGTCACGCGTCTCGGCTCCCCGGTGCTCCATGTTTTCCAACACCTTGAGCGCATTGTCCACCAACTCGTGGCTTTTGCCGCCATGGATATTCACCACCATGCCGACACCGCAGGCGTCGTGCTCATAGGCCGACTGGTAGAGTGACTGGGACTGGTATTCCTGCAAGTTCATTATTGCCTTGTTTATCATTATCTTTCCTTGGTTTTCGACTGCAAATTAATGGCGTTTTTGCCACAAGGGACGCCGCCTGCAGGGCATTTAATTCTGACTTTCTACAAAGAGAAACAATCTGTAAGTTTTTTCATCGGCATACATTCAAATTGTAACTTATTTGTTTACCTTTGCCGCAAATTCATGATTATGACCCGTCCGAAACTCGACCAACTCGATCATCAGATCCTCAAGCTCATCTCCAACGATGCCCGCATCCCCTTCCTGGAAGTGGCCAGGGAATGCGGCGTAAGCGGCGCTGCCATCCACCAGCGCATCCAGAAACTGACCCATGCAGGTGTATTGAAAGGGACAAGATATATCATCGATCCGGAAAAAACAGGATACAGCACCTGCGCTTTCGTTGCCTTGAAACTGCACAGGGCTGAATCGGCCGACGAAGTGGTCGACAACCTCAAGACGGTTCCCGAAGTGGTGGAATGCCATTATACCACAGGAGCCTACGATTTTCTGGTCAAGGTTTATGCCACAGACCATCTCCACCTGTTGTCTGTCATCCACGACAAACTGCAGCCTCTGGGACTGACCTGCTGTGATTCGGTCGTTTCGCTGTCCACCCCCATCGACCGGCAACTGCCCGTTTTGGATATCCTTTCGGCAGAGGAAGAAGAGGAGAGCCAGGAATAATTGCGCTACTTCAGCCAGTCTTTTATCCGCTGGAGCGCCTCCTCAGTGTGCTCCCGGCTGCCGAAGGCGGTAAACCTGACATAGCCTTCGCCGCTCGGACCGAACCCTACGCCCGGGGTACATACGACATGCGCGCCATAGAGCATCTGCCGGAAAAAGGTCCAGGAGTCGGTTTCGGAGGGTGTCTTCACCCAGATATACGGAGCATTTTCGCCGCCATAGCATTCCAGGCCCAAGGATTTCAAAACCGTCAGGATCTGCCGGGCATTGCGCATGTAATAATCAATCGTGGCTTTTACCTGCTTGCGGCCTTCCGCGCTGTAAGTGGCTTCGGCGGCCCGCTGGCTGATATAGCTCGCGCCATTGAACTTCGTGCACTGCCGCCTGTTCCACAGGGCATTCAACTGTATGGCCTCGCCGTCGAGCGTGGAGGCTGTCACTTCTTTCGGGACAACGGTGTAACCGCATCTCACGCCCGTAAACCCGGCGGTTTTGGAATAGCTGTGGAACTCGATGGCACATTTCCTGGCACCCTTTATCTCATAAATGCTGTGAGGAATGTCCTCGTCTTGTATATAGGCTTCGTAAGCCGCATCAAAAAATATCAGCGCATCGTTGTGCAGGGCATAATTGACCCATTTCCGCAATTCCTCCCTGGAGAGGACCATGCCCGTCGGATTGTTGGGATAGCAGAGATAGATGACATCGACCCGACGGTCGGGGATCTGGGGGATGAACTTGTTCTCGGCTATGCAAGGCATATAGATCACATTCGACCAGCGGCCGTTCTCGTCCTTGATGCCTGCACGCCCGATCATGGCATTGGAATCGATATATACCGGATAAATGGGATCGGTCACGCCCACGGAGTTGTCCCAACGGATCAGCTCCTGGATGTTGCCCGTATCGCTTTTGGCACCGTCGTTGACAAATATCTCGTCTTTTTCCAGGTGTATGCCCCTCGACAGGAACTCGTGCTTCAGGATGGCCTCACGCAAAAAGTCATAGCCTTGTTCCGGTCCGTAGCCATGAAATCCCGACTGTGTCGACATCTCGTCGGCCGCTTTGTGAATGGCCTCCACCACGGCAGGCGCCAAAGGCTGCGTCACATCACCCACCCCCATGCTGATGACCTCGGCCTTCGGATGGGTCGCCTTGAAAACATTCACCTTTTTGGCGACATCGGCAAACAGGTAGTTGTTCGGAATCTTCAGGAAATGTTCGTTGACTAGTGCCATTTTTCTCTGGTTTTATATTGATATATCCGGTTTCATTGCGGTAGCGGGGCCTCCCCGTCGAAAGTAAAGGCGGCAGGGCCCGTCATATAGACATGGCCGTCGCGCCCGGACCACTCGATGTCGAGGGTGCCTCCGTCCATGAGGATGCGGCTCTTCCGGCCAGCCCGGCTTGTCAGTACCGCTGCGACAGCAGTGGCACAGGCGCCCGTCCCGCAAGCCATCGTCATCCCGCTGCCTCTTTCCCAGACACGGGTTCTGATGCCTTGTCCCTGCTCTATTTGTGCGAATTCGATATTACAGCGTTCGGGAAAGGCGGCATGGCTTTCCAGCCGGCTTCCCAACTCGACGACTTGGTCCAGACGGTCGGTAAAGATGACATAGTGAGGATTTCCCATCGAGACAAATGTGCCCAGCCCGGGATCCTGCGACGGCAGGAACTGGCTTTCGTCCTCCAGCACGGGCATTCCCATATCGACAGTCACCTGCCTGACTTTGCCCTGCCATACATCCAGATCCAGGCGCTTGATCCCCGACAAGGTGGAAAGACGGATCCGGGTCTGTGTCGTCAGCCCTCTTTCGTACAGGTATTTTCCTACACAGCGGGAGGCATTGCCGCACATCATAGCCTCCGATCCGTCCGCATTGAATATGCGCATCGAAAAATCGGCGTCATTGGCAGAAGCAGGGCCTATCAGGACGAGACCGTCGCTGCCGATCCCTCTGTGGCGGTCGCTCCAAAGCATCGCCGCCTTTTTCGGATCAGGGATGTTGTATTGGAGCGTGTTGACATATATATAATCATTGCCCGCTCCATGCATCTTCGTAAAATGAACGCTCTCCGGCATACCCGTCTGTTTCAGAATCGTGGCAAAGGTAGAGCGCCTTGTCAAAAGAAAAAAAATTTAGCAGACAAACTCTTCCCCTTATTTTTGGCAAAGTAACAATCTGAGCCAAACAGATGGTTTGCGGTTTCAAATTGTTACAAACAGCAACGCATTCGCAACAGGATAACATCGGCAACCCATCGTAAAAACAAAAAACCTCTTGCATGGCGGCTCCGTCCTGTCATTTGCACCACCTTTGCTGTCGCAAACATGCCGCGACAAGGATTGAAGTCGTCGGGAATAAAAAAAAGGATACTATGAAGGTAAAGAAGCGTTGGAAAATTCTGATGATGGCCATGGTGCTGATTGCCCTGGCAGGTTTGTTTGTGGGGGAACCTGTTTTTGAGTGCGACTGGTCGGTCATCTCAGGGGCCGATGTGGCCTGGCTCATCACGGCCACCATTTTTGTGTTGATGATGACCCCCGGTCTGTCGTTCTTTTACGGCGGCATGGTCGGAGCCAAGAATGTCATCTCGACCATGTTGCAGTCGTTCATCGCCATGGGTCTGATTTCGGTGCTTTGGGTGGTGGTCGGCTTTTCTCTCTGCTTTGGCGATTACATCGGCGGCATCATCGGCAATCCGCTCACCTTCCTTATGTTCAAAGGCGTGGGAGCCGGTGTCTATACCACCCCCGCAGGCAATATATTGGGAGGGGCCACCATCCCGCTGGCCCTGTTCGCCCTGTTCCAGATGAAGTTTGCCATCATCACGCCCTCGCTCATCACAGGGTCGTTTGCCGAACGTGTCCGCTTTTCGGCCTACATGTTCTTCATGATGTTTTTCTTCTTCGTGATCTATTGCCCGCTGGCCCACATGACCTGGCATCCCGAAGGGCTGTTCATGCGTTGGGGCGTGGTGGATTTTGCCGGCGGCATCGTGGTCCACGCCTCGTCGGGTATTGCAGCGCTGGCCGGTGCCATCTTTTTGGGACGGCGCCGCGACGAGACACGCAAGAGCGAACCGGCCAACATTCCTTTCGTGTTGCTGGGTGCCGCCATGCTGTGGCTGGGCTGGTTCGGTTTCAATGCCGGTTCGTCGCTCCATGCCGACGGGCAGGCCGTGAAAGCCTTCCTCAACACCAACACCGCTTCGGCCACCGCCATGATGACCTGGATATTTTTCGACTGCCTGCGCGGTCGCAAACCTTCGGCCATGGGTGCCGCCGTGGGATGCGTGGTCGGCCTGGTGGCCATCACCCCCTCGGCGGGCTATGTCACGGTGGGGCAGAGCATCTTTATTGCCTTTGTCATCACGCTCATCTGCAACATAGCCGTCTATTGGCGTTCGCGCAGCAGCATCGACGATGCGCTTGATGTCTTCCCCACACATGGTACCGGCGGTATCTTCGGCACCGTGCTCACCGGCATCTTCATCCAGGAAGGCCTCATCTCGGGCACCTGGGAGGGCGTTGTCGTATTCCTCTTCCATCTGGCAGCCATCGCCATTGTGTTTGCCTACACCTTCTCCATGAGCTGGGTGGGATACAAACTCATCGACCGCATCATCCCGATGCGCGTTTCGGCCTACAGCGAGAATGTGGGACTCGACTTCTCGCAGCATCGCGAACACTATGGGCTGGCCCATATCGACGAGCGTGAACTGGCCGAATACGAGGAGCATATCAAGGAAAAAGAGAAAAAATAACTTATGAATACGAAGTACATCTTTGTCACCGGAGGTGTGGTCTCCTCGCTGGGCAAGGGAATCATCTCGGCCAGCATCGGCAAATTGCTGCAGGCACGCGGCTACAAGGTCACCATCCAGAAGTTCGACCCCTATATCAACATCGACCCCGGCACGCTGAATCCTTACGAACACGGCGAATGCTATGTGACGGTCGATGGCATGGAGACCGACCTCGACCTGGGACATTACGAGCGCTTCACAGGCATTCACACCTCCAGCAACAATTCCATCACCACCGGGCGGATCTACAAGACCGTCATCGACCGTGAGCGGCACGGCGACTACCTGGGCAAAACCATCCAGGTGGTGCCGCACATCACCGATGAAATCAAGCGGAGGATGCTCAGGGAGTATGAGAAAGACGAGCAACTCGACTTTGTCATCACCGAAGTGGGCGGCACCATCGGTGATATCGAGAGTGCCCCCTTCATGGAAGCCATCCGCCAGTTGCGCTGGCAGCTGGGGCGCGACAGTGTGTGTGTGCACCTGACCTATGTGCCCTACCTGAAAGCGGCCGACGAGCTGAAGACCAAACCCACGCAGCACTCCGTCAAGGAACTGCAGGGCATGGGTATCCAGCCCGACATCCTGGTACTTCGCACCGAACGCCACCTGGACAATGCCTTGCGCATGAAGGTGGCGTCGTTTTGTAATGTCGATCTCGAATGCGTGGTGCAAAGCGAGGACATGCCCTCCATCTACGAGGTGCCCGTCAGCATGCAGCGACAGGGTCTTGATGCCGCCATCCTGCGCAAAATCGGCATTCCGGTGGGAGAGACACCGGCCATGAAAGCCTGGCACGAATTCCTCAACAAACAGCGCCGCGCCACCCGCGAAGTGCACGTGGCACTGGTGGGCAAATACGACCTGCAGGACGCCTACAAGAGCATCCGCGAAAGTCTGAACCTGGCCGGCATCTACAACGATGTAAAGACAAAGCTGCACTTTGTCAACAGCGGAGAGATTACGCCCCAGAATGTGGCCGAAAAACTCAAGGACATGGCCGGCATGGTCATCTGTCCGGGCTTTGGCAGCCGCGGCATCGAAGGCAAGATCATTGCCGCGCAATACGGACGCACCCACGACATCCCCACCTTCGGCATCTGCCTGGGCATGCAGATGATGGTCATCGAGTTTGCCCGCAACGTGTTGGGTTATGTCGACGCCAACAGCGCCGAGATGAACGACAGTACACCACACAATGTCATCGACATCATGGAGGAGCAGAAAAACATCACGCAGCTGGGCGGCACCATGCGGCTGGGCTGCTACGAATGCGAACTGGTCAAAGGCAGCCGGGCATGGGAGGCCTATGGCCGGGAAACGCTTATCAAAGAGCGTCACCGCCATCGCTATGAATTCAACAACCAGTATCTGCAAGCCTTCGAATCGCACGGCATGAAATGTGTGGGCATCAATCCGGCAGCCAACCTGGTGGAAATCGTGGAAATTCCCCAGTTGCAATGGTATATCGGCACCCAGTTCCATCCGGAGTATTCTTCGACGGTGCTGTTGCCCCACCCCTTGTTTATCGACTTCATCAAAGCATGTGTCCATGGAACAGCTAAAGCATGAATGCGGCGTGGTTCTGATCCGCCTGCTGAAACCCCTGGCATATTACCAGGAAAAGTACGGCACCTGGAAGTACGGGTTGAACAAACTCTATCTGATGATGGAGAAACAGCACAACCGCGGCCAGGAAGGAGCCGGCATGGCCTGTGTCAACCTGGATGCGCCGGCGGGCGAAGAATATATGTTCCGGCAAAGGGCCGAAGGCAAGGATGCCATTGCCGAAGTGTTCCGACAAATCGACGATTCCTTTGCCGGGCAACTCTACCTGGGACACCTGCGCTATTCCACGACGGGCAAAAGCGGACTGACCTATGTCCATCCTTTCCTGCGTCGCAACAACTGGCGGGCCAAGAATCTCTGTCTTTGCGGCAACTTCAACATGACCAACATCGAGGAAGTGTTCCAGTGGCTGACCAGCCAGGGCCAGTCTCCCCGCATCAACGGAGATTCGTTCCTTACGCTGGAACTGATGGGACACCGGCTCGACCGCGAAGTGGAGCGGCTCTTCCAGGAGGCCAAAAGCAAAGGAATGGAAGGCGCTGCCATCACGCAATATATAGAAGAGCATATCCAGATGGCCAACGTGCTACGCACTACCATGACTCATTTTGACGGCGGCTATGTGATGTGCGGCCTGACGGGCAGCGGCGAGATGTTCGCCATGCGCGACCCCTGGGGCATCCGGCCTGCCTTCTATTACCAAGACGAGGAAATCATCGTACTGGCCAGCGAGCGTCCGGTCATCCAGACCACCTTTGACCTCTCGGCCGAAGAAATCTCCGAGCTCCAGCCAGGACAGGCGCTCATTGTCCACAAGGACGGGCACGGTCTTTTGGAGCAGATCCTGCCACCGCAGGAGTTCTCTGCCTGCTCTTTTGAACGCATTTATTTCAGCCGGGGCTCCGACCGCGACATCTACCAGGAGCGCAAACGCCTGGGAGAGCAACTGATGCCCGCCATCATGAAGGCCATCGACGGCGATGTGGCAAACACCGTCTTTTCCTATATCCCCAACACAGCCGAAGTCGCTTTCTACGGCATGACCGACGGCTTCCGGAAACTCAATCACGATGTCCGTATCGAAAAAGTGGTGTGGAAGGACATCAAGCTGCGCACCTTCATCACCGAAGGAGCCGCACGCAACGACCTGGCCGCCCATGTCTATGATGTTTCCTACGGCAGTGTACGGGAGGGGCTCGACAACCTGGTCATCATCGACGACTCCATCGTGCGCGGCACCACGCTGAAAGAAAGCATCCTGAAAATCCTCGACCGCCTGCATCCAAAAAAAATCGTGGTCGTGTCGAGTTCTCCGCAGATCCGCTATCCCGACTACTACGGCATAGACATGTCGCGCCTGGAGGAACTCTGCGCCTTCCGGGCCGCCATCGCCCTGATTAGGGGACGCGGCATGCAAAGCTTGATAGACGACACCTACCGCCTGTGCCAGATGCGTCCGACCGACGAAAACCATGTCCGCGCCATCTATGCTCCCTTCTCTGTGGAGGAAATCAACCAAAAAATTGTAGAGATGCTTCGGCCGCAAGGGATGCAGACCCCCGTCGAACTGGTCTTTCAGAGCATCGAAGGCTTGCACGAAGCCTGCCCGAACCACCCCGGCGACTGGTACTTTACCGGGAAATTCCCCACGCCAGGCGGCACCCGCATGGTGAACCGGGCTTTTGTCAATTACGTGGAAACAATCAAGAAATAATCTCTAGATATGTGTGGAATAACAGCCATCTTGAATGTTAAGGAGCAAACGCCCGACCTGCGCCGGAAAGCCTTGCTGATGAGCCAGAAGATCCGCCATCGCGGGCCCGACTGGAGCGGCATTTGGTGCGGAGGCACGGCCATCCTCGCCCACGAACGGCTCAGCATCGTCGATCCCGAGAGCGGCGGACAGCCTCTTTTTTCGCCCGACCGCAAACAGGTGCTGGCTGTAAACGGCGAGATCTACAACCATCAGGAAATCCGTCGGCGTTATGCCGGACAATACGAGTTCCAGACAGGCTCGGACTGCGAGGTGATCCTGGCACTGTACCGCGATAAGGGCATAGACTTTTTAGAGGATATCAGCGGCATCTTTGCCTTTGTCCTTTACGATGAAGCAAAAGATGCCTTCCTGGTGGCCCGCGATCCCATCGGGGTGATTCCCTTGTATATCGGCTACGACCAGGACGGCACGGTCTATGTAGCCTCCGAATTGAAAGCCCTCGAAGGACAGTGCGAACGCTACGAACCTTTCCTGCCCGGACATTACTACTGGAGCCAGAAGCCGGGCATGAAGCGCTACTACCGCCGTGACTGGATGGAGTATGAGGCCGTCAAGGACAACCCCGCCTCGGTGGCAGCCGTCCGCGACGCTCTCGAAGCAGCCGTCAAGCGCCAGCTGATGAGCGATGTGCCCTATGGCGTGTTGCTCAGCGGAGGACTGGATTCTTCGGTCATTTCGGCCATTGCAGAGAAATACTCCGAGATGCGTATCGAGGATGACTCCCAGACCAAAGCCTACTGGCCCCGTCTGCACTCCTTTGCCGTAGGTCTGAAAGGCGCACCCGACCTGGCCAAGGCCCGGCTGGTGGCCGACCATATCGGCACGGTGCATCACGAGATCAACTACACCCTCCAAGAGGGGCTCGATGCCCTGCGCGATGTGATCTATTTTATCGAGACCTACGATGTGACCACCGTCCGTGCTTCCACGCCCATGTACCTGCTGGCCCGCGTCATCAAGTCGATGGGCATCAAGATGGTGCTCAGCGGCGAAGGGGCCGACGAAGTGTTCGGCGGCTATCTGTACTTTCACAAAGCCCCCGATGCACGGGCTTTTCACGATGAAACCGTGCGCAAACTGGGCAAACTCCACCTCTACGACTGCCTCCGCGCCAACAAGAGTCTTGCGGCCTGGGGGGTGGAAGGACGTGTGCCCTTTCTCGACAAAGAGTTTCTCGATGTGGCCATGCGTCTCAACCCCAAGGCCAAGATGTGCGGAGCGAAAACGCCCGGCTCGACCGATTTTGAGATCGAAAAGAAGATTGTGCGCGAGGCTTTTGCCGACATGCTGCCCGCCCAGGTTGCCTGGCGCCAGAAAGAGCAGTTCAGCGACGGGGTGGGCTACAGCTGGATCGACACCCTCAAGCGCATCACAAGCGAAGCCGTCAGCGACGAGCAGATGGCCCATGCCGCCGAACGCTTCCCCATCAACCCGCCGCTCAACAAGGAAGAATATTACTACCGCTCGATCTTTGCCGAACATTTTCCCAGCGACTCCGCCGCCCGCAGTGTCAACCAGGAAGCCAGCGTGGCCTGTTCCACAGCCATAGCCCTGGAGTGGGATGCCGCCTTCAAGAACATGAACGACCCGAGCGGCCGGGCCATCAAAGGAATACACCAGCAAGCCTATTGACAATGAATGCAGCATTGATACTCGACGATGGCAGCCGGTTTCTTGGCCAATCCTTCGGCTATGTGAAAAACGTCGGCGGGGAAGTGGTCTTCAACACGGCCATGACGGGTTATCCCGAAAGCCTGACAGACCCCAGCTACGCAGGACAGATCCTGACGATGACCTACCCGCTCGTCGGCAACTACGGGGTGCCGCCGGTGGAGGCTGGCGACAACGGCCTGCCCGTTTTCATGGAAAGCGGCCGCATCCATCCCGTGGCCTTGATCGTGTCAGACTACAGCCGGGCCTATTCCCATTGGAATGCCCAAGAATCCCTGGGCTCATGGCTGCAAAGAGAGCAGATCCCCGCCCTGACGGGCATCGACACCCGCCGGCTGACCATGCGCCTGCGCGAACAGGGAGTCATGACGGGCAGGATCGTTTTCCAGGAGGAGCAGACCATAGAGCACGAAGACTATGGCAGCACCAACTGGGTGAAACGGGTCAGCTGCCGCGAAGTTGTCACCTATGCCCCCGTCGGCAAAGCACTGTACCGGGTGGTACTGGTGGATTGCGGCGTGAAAGCCAATATTATCCGCTGTCTGCTCCGCCGCGGCATCGAAGTGGTGCGTGTGCCCTGGGACTACGATTTCAACCGCCTCGATTTCGACGGTCTGTTCCTGACCAACGGGCCGGGAGACCCCGAGGTCTGCCACGACACCGTCGCCCATATCAGGGTATTCCTGCAACAGCGCGTCGTAAGGCCCTGCATGGGCATCTGCCTGGGCAACCAGCTACTGGCCAGGGCAGCCGGCGCCAAAACTTACAAACTGAAATACGGGCACCGCAGCCACAACCAGCCCGTGCGGCAAGTGGGCACCACCCGCTGCTTCATCACCTCCCAGAATCACGGCTACGCCGTGGATAGCTCGACCCTGCCCTCAGACTGGGAGCCCCTGTTTGTCAATATGAACGACGACTCAAACGAAGGCATCAGACATAAAGACAATCCCTGGTTCTCGGCGCAGTTCCACCCGGAAGCCTGCAGCGGCCCCGTCGATACGGAGTTCCTGTTCGACGACTTCTGCCAGTCCCTGCAAGCCTATAAATCCCATAGCTTATGACAGACCGTCCCATCCATAAAGTGTTGCTGCTGGGCAGCGGTGCCTTGAAAATCGGTCAGGCCGGCGAATTCGACTATTCCGGTTCGCAGGCGCTGAAAGCAATGAAGGAAGAGGGCATCCAAACCGTTCTTGTCAATCCCAACATTGCCACGGTACAGACCTCCGAAGGGGTGGCCGACAAGATCTATTTCCTACCCGTCCAACCCGACTTTGTCGAACGTATCATCGAAAAAGAACGGCCCGACGGCATCCTGTTGTCTTTCGGCGGACAGACGGCCCTGAACTGCGGGGTGCAACTCTTTCAGCGCGGTGTGCTGGAAAAATACGGGGTACAGGTCCTGGGCACACCCGTGCAAGCCATCATCGACACCGAAGACCGGGAGCTGTTTGTCAAGCGCCTGGATGAAATCCAGGTAAAAACCATCGAGAGCGTGGCCTGCTGCTCGACAGCTGAGGTCCGCCAGGCAGCCGCCAAACTGGGCTTCCCCGTCATCCTGCGTGCCGCCTACGCCCTGGGAGGTCTCGGCTCGGGATTCTGCGACAACCCGGAAGAACTGGAAAGACAAGCCGAGGAGGCTTTCTCGTTCTCGTCACAGGTGCTGGTGGAAAAAAGCCTGAAGGGATGGAAAGAGATAGAATATGAGGTGGTCTGCGACCGCTACAAAAACTGCATCACTGTCTGCAACATGGAAAACCTCGATCCCCTGGGCATCCACACGGGCGAATCGATCGTGGTGGCCCCCTCGCAGACGCTCAGCAACCAGGAATACCACAAACTGCGGGCCTTGGCTATCAAAATCATCCGTCACCTCGGCATTGTGGGCGAATGCAATGTCCAATATGCCCTGGACCCCCAGTCTGACGACTACCGCGTCATCGAGGTAAACGCACGCCTGTCGCGTTCTTCGGCCCTGGCCTCGAAAGCCACCGGCTACCCTTTGGCCTTTGTAGCCGCCAAACTTGGTTTGGGCTACGGCCTTTTCGAACTGAAAAACGCCGTCACCAAAACCACCTCGGCCTTTTTCGAGCCGGCGCTCGACTATATCGTCTGCAAGATCCCCCGCTGGGACCTGACAAAATTCCCCGGCGTGGAACGCATACTGGGGTCCTCCATGAAGAGTGTGGGAGAAGTGATGGCCATCGGCCGCAATTTTGAGGAAGTGATACAGAAAGCCCTGCGCATGACGTGCCAGGGGATGCACGGATTTGTGGAAAACCACGACCTGGCCATCGACGACATCCCTTCCGCCTTGCATGCTCCCACGGATATCCGCATCTTTGTCGTTTCCAAGGCCATGCAGATGGGCTACTCCGTCCAACAGATACACCAGCTGACCAGCATCGACTGTTGGTTTCTGGAAAAACTGAAACATATTGTAGAGATAGATTCGCGTCTGAAAGAGTTCCGACAGATAGCTCTGCTGGCCAGCGACCCAACCAACCAGGAAGCACTGGAGTTTATCGAGGATCCGTTTTTCATCAAGGTCCTGCATGAGGCCAAGGTCTATGGCTTTTCCGATTTCCAGATAGCCCGGGCGCTGGGGTTGGAGGAGAGCATGAACATGCAGGAGGCCGCCCTCCTGGTGCGCCGGTGGCGCAAAGCACTGGGTATCACCCCAACGGTCAGCCAGATTGACACCCTGGCAGCGGAATACCCGGCCCAGACCAATTATCTGTATTTGTCCTATCAGTGATTAGGCCGCTTGACTAATTTTCTGTAACTTTGCGGCCGATAATCCCTGCTACATGACATTTGAAGAACTCGATTTGGAAGACGACATTCTCGACGGACTCTGGGACATGAATTTCCGCGAATGCACGCCCATCCAGGAACAAGCCATACCCTTGCTGCTCGAAGGTCACGACCTGATTGGCTGCGCCCAGACGGGCACAGGCAAGACAGCCGCCTATCTGCTGCCCATCCTCAACCACCTGCTGCTCGACCAACCGGTCGATCCGGCCATCCATGCCGTCATCATGGTGCCCACCCGCGAACTGGCCCAACAAATCGACCAGCAGGTCGAAGGCTTCGCCTACTATCTGCCCGTTTCCTCCGTGGCCATCTACGGCGGCAGTGACGGACTGGTGTGGGAGCAGCAGAAAAAGGGAATTGATGCAGGGGCCGACATCATCATCGCCACCCCGGGGCGCCTGCTCTCCTACATCAAGCTGGGACTGATCGACCTGAGCCATGTCAACCACTTCGTACTGGACGAAGCCGACCGCATGCTCGACATGGGATTTATCGACGACATCCTGCAAGTCATCGCCGAGCTGCCCAAGCGCCGGCAAAACATGCTCTTCTCGGCCACCATGCCGCCCAAGATCCGCGAGCTGGCCAAAAAGATCCTGGTCGATCCCGTCGAAGTGAGGCTGGCCGTGTCCAAACCCAACGAAAACATCAGCCAGACAGCCTATATTTGCTACGAGAAGCAGAAACCGGCCCTGGTCCAGCATCTGCTCGCCGATTTGAAACCCACCGAAAAAGTGCTGATTTTCGCCTCCTCCAAAATCAAGGTCAAGGAGGTCTATCGCATCCTGCGCCAACGAGGCCTGCAGGTCATCGACATGCATTCCGACCTGGACCAGGCCCAGCGCGACGATGTGATGTACAAGTTCAAAAGCGGACAAATCAATGTGCTGGTGGCCACCGACATCGTCTCGCGCGGCATCGACATCGACGACATCACCATCGTCATCAACTATGATGTGCCCCACGATCCGGAAGACTATGTGCACCGCATCGGCCGCACGGCCCGCGCCGGCGAGAAAGGCAGCGGCGTGACTTTCGTCTCGGAAGACGACCAGTACCGCTTTGCCCTGATCGAGCAGTTCCTGGAAAAGGAAATCGACAAAGGCAGTGTCCCCGCCGACCTGGGAGAAACGCCCGAATACCATCCCGAGCGCTACCAGCGCAAAGGCCGGGGGGCCCAAAGAGGCAGGGGGCACGGGCACGGCGAAAAAAAGAACCGGCCGCAGGGGGCACGCCCCCGGCCGGAAGGTTCACCCAAGAACCACCGCCACAAACACCGCGGACACGGCTCGCGCCCCCGCTCCCAACAAACCGGCAATTAATCCTGGACGGATCCAGCCCCGGCAATTACAACACTGGATTAGAAAATATCACCGTTCCAGAGCATTCTGAAAAAATCCAAGACATAAACCATCTCGATGTCTTCGGTCTTTCTTGTGACAGGATCCAATGACACAAGTATCAGGCGACAAGCGGGATGTTCTTCTTTAAAGGCCCTTAAGCCGGTTTTGTGTTTTGTCTTTACCTGTTCGGAGGATTTGATTTCGATGGCCACCTTGGCATCTCCTATCACGACATCAACTTCCCTCTTGTCATATGTACGCCAGTAAGAGATCGTCTCCTGTTTGTCGTTATATCCTCTGTAGGCAATGATTTCCTGCATTACAAGGTGCTCAAAAGCATGCCCGTATTCGTCTGTTCCACGCCTCAATGAATGTCGGCCCATCAAGTAGTTGGCGAGCCCCACATCAAAATAATAGAACCTGGGAGCCTGGACAGTCCTTCGTTTAACTGCTTTTCTATATGCCGGAATTTCGTAACCAATCAACGTGTCATATAGAATTTGAAAATATGACTGGACGGTTTTTACCGATACTCCACAATCGGCCGCTATGTTTGAATAGTTCAAGATTTCGCCATCGGAAATAGCGGCAACTTCCATGAAGACTTCAAAGGCATCAAGTTCTCTGATTTCGCCTTCTTCGCGTATCTCTTCATTCAGATACACTTCCACATAACCCCTGAGACGCTTGGTGGCGTCAGGTACCATGTAATGACGGGGAATCATCCCGTTCTGAACGGCACGGTCCAACTGAAAGTCTGTGACTTCCGGCCATACCAAAGGATACAAGGTTTCCGGAATCGCACGTCCTCCCAGTGTATTGGCTCCGGATTTCTTCAACTTCCGGGCACTGGAACCGCTGAGGATAAACCACAGCCCCCTGTCAACCATCAAGGAGTGGACTATATCCAGCAATTCGGGGACCTTTTGAATCTCATCTATGATGACAAGTGTCCCGGCAGGTTTATCCCCAAGCGCCTCTTTCAATGCATTTGGATTCCTCTTGAAGGATCTTCTCAATTCCGGGTCAAGCAAATCATAGTAAATACTGCCCTTGAATCGTTCTTTCAAAAGCGTGGATTTCCCCGTTTGCCGTGCGCCAAAAAGGAACATTCCTTCGTCCAATTTGCGCTCGATATCAAATAGTCTCTTATACATATGGCATCAAATAATCATCTCTATACTCCAACTTTTTCTGTAAATCTATGGAGTATGGTCGCAAATTTAATGGATTATGTTGAAATACCAAAGAGCTTATTCAACTATTTCCGGCAAACCGATGGTTTTTGGGAGCAAACCGGCAATTAATCCTGGACGGATCCAGCCCCGGCAATTACAGCCTGGGCTTTTTCCAAGTCTTTTTCCATGACATGCAGCCGGACGCTGATGATGCCGGAGGTCCCGATAGGCCAAAGGCCGTTGGCTCCCTTGTCGGAGATAAAACAGTCTATGCCGTTGGCCTCCAGCAATCCCTTGATCACCGAAGCCTCGCCCAGCGAATCAAACTCGCCCAGCACGCATGTTCTTTCCTTTTCGTTCATCTTATACGCTTTGTCGTCAGAACGGCAAATAAATACCTATGGAATAGGTCAAAAGCACCGGGGTTTTATCTGAATCAGTATAAATGTCATACCAGGCCGGTCCACGCTTCAAGACATATCCAAGACCCAACGAACATGTAAATAACTTTCTAGCACGGAAGGTGTATGCCGGTCCGAGATAACTCATATAAAAACTATCTCCTCCAAAACCCTGATGAGAATACAGCAGAGACAACATAGAACTCCTGATGCCATCTTTCAGATGGTAGTTCAATCCTGCTCCATAAGAATTTATACCTGCTCCCGCCTGAATACCGAAACGCTTGCTCATCATCACCTCAAAATCGAAACCAATCAAACTGCCGCCACCGTTCAGGACTCCTATTGTTAAAGCGGTACTAGGCTCATTCTCAACAGCGACAGCCGGGGATACAACCGAAGCCTCCACAGACTCGTTAACTTCAGTTTGTGCCGACAACTTCAAACAAAGCACCAGCAACGCCGCAACAAATAAAAACTTTTTCATGACAATACATTTTAGAAGGGTTACAACAACACCAAAAGTACAACTTACTTTGCAAATATCCAAATCAAGTAAAAACGCAATACTTTAACGCGATGAAGCTGTTTCCTAATATGTCCACTGGCGGAAATAGTCAAAGTCGGCATGACCGCCGGCCTGCTTGGTCGGATAGTTGTACAGCGCAGCCTTATAACCGATAAAGAAATCGAGCGTGAAGCGCATCTGCAGTTGGTTGTCGACCTCCACCCAGTGCCTGCCGTCTGTCGAGTAACTCATGAAAGCCTTGTCCGGCCCGCAGGTGTCATCGGCTTGAGGGGTGAACACATATTTCATGCGCAACCAGACCTTCTTGCCCTTCAATGGCATACGCATCACTTCCTTGGGGTCGCGACGCGAACCGCTGGTGGCCACCACGAAGCGCTTTCCGTTGTCATCCACCTCGACACCGATGGCGCAATAATTGCTTTGGAAGGCTGCCAGCCCGGCTTTGTCGCCCGGTTTCATGCCAGTAGCATCCAGCAGCGTTTCATTCATACAACGCGGACCCACCGTGCGCTGGCACAGCGTATTGCGTGCATCGAACAAGTTTGTAGCCAGTTGGCTGGTAGAGAGTCTGAGCCAGCCCTTGCGGGTCGTTACCGACCAGTCTGCGTTGATGGGTTTATGGTTCCATTGCCATACGAGATCCAACTCGTCGTTACTTTTATACTTGAACTCATCGCTGGCCCAAACATGGTCTTCTCCAAAGGGGGCAAGATTTACTTCAAATCGCTTTACAGGAAGGGTGTTGTCTCCGAGAATCGGCCAGCCTTCCTCCCACTTGACAGGTTGCAGGGTGGGGACGCGCCCCACTCCGCCGTGGTCCTGGAAGAAAACGCCATACCAGTCTCCTTTCGGGGTATCGACAATGGCTCCCTGAGCCACACCGTCGCCTCGGCCGTCAAAGGGACCTTGGAGGATTATCTTCTCCTCGTAGGGTCCCAGGAGGTTATGGCTGCGGAAGCAGCGCTCGGTGCGCGGTTTGCCGCTCGGCCAATCGATGACAAGCACGTAATAGTAGTCGCCGATATGATAGAAATGAGCACCTTCGGCTCTCAGTCCGAATCCCTGACGGGGCGTGTTGATGAGATCCTGGTTTATGCCGCCCTGTTTCACCGCCTTGAGATCGGGTGTCAGCTCTGTGATACGGAGATCTCCGTTCCCATAGACCACATACACCTTGCCATCGCTGTCAAACAGCAGCGAAGCATCGTGGAAAAAAGCTCCTTCGATGACATTGCACTCCCAACCACTTTTGGAGATGTCTGTCGTGCGATACACATAGGTCTTGCGCTGGTCGTTGGCAATGAACAAAGCATAGAACACTCCGTCAGCGTAGCGGAGAGTGGTAGCCCACTGACCCTTGCCGTATGCGTTCTTGCCATTGCGCAGATTGTAAATATCGTCGTCGGCCAGGTAATCGTAGATATAACTGACGATGCGCCAGTGTACCAAGTCCTTGGAATGCATGACCGGTGCACCGGGACAGAAGAACATCGTGGTGCTGACCATATAGAAATCCTCGCCCACCCGTATCACATCATTGTCTGGAATATCCGTGTAAGTGAGCGGGTTGACCATTTCCATGGTCTGAGCCTGAACCTGGTGGAAGTTCAGAAATGCGAGCAACACCACAGCCGCTAAAGCAGATTTCCGTTTCGTAAACATTGAGTGTTAAAGATATGCGCCACAAGTATAGCGATTATTTTTCTGAGCACAAAAAAAGAGGATGACAGAGTCACCCTCTTTGCAGTATCAATCGGTCTGTCGATTACTCGGCAGCCGGCTGGGATTCACCGTTGTTTTCGCCACGGGGACGACGTTCGCCACGGTCACCGCGGGGACGACGCTCGCCACGGTCGGGACGGTCGCCACGCTCAGGGCGAGGACGACGCTCGCGCTCGGCGGGTTCGACATAGCCTTCGGGCTTTTCGAGCAGCACCTTGCGGGAGAGTTTGAACTTACCGGTCTTGGAGTCGATGTCGAGCAGCTTGACCTCGATTTCATCACCTTCCTTCAGGCCGGATTCTTCGACGGTCTCCAGACGCTTCCACTCGATTTCGGAGATGTGAAGCAGGCCGTCCTTACCGGGCAGGAACTCGACGAATGCACCATA
>JAFSRR010000032.1 GCA_017446025.1 Bacteroidales bacterium
CGCTGACACCGTTGAGATGGGCCAGCGCCATGGCCGCCGTGGCATTCTCCACATGAATGAGCATGGGCACGCCCAGTTCCATGTGCCCGAGCACGCCGCAGGGATAATGGAAGTCGAAATAGAGCCGCCCGTCGGCCACTTGTACCCGGTCGGCATAGAAATCGGCCTGGTGGTAGCCCTCCTGGCGCTCCGTGGCATAGCTATAGCACCGGACACCTGCCACGGGCCGGGGTTTCAAGAGCAAGCCCTGCTTGACCAGCAGGCAGCCGTCGGGACGAATCAGTTCGGTGAAATGGGCAAACGACTCGAGGTAGGCCTCGTGCGTGCCGTAGATATCCAGATGATCGGCGTCGGTCGCAGTGACCACTGCCATGTAGGGACGCAGGTGATGGAACGAGCGGTCGTACTCGTCGGCTTCGATCACCGTCAGGTCGCTGCGGTCGGACAGCAGCAGGTTGGTGCCGTAGTTTTTGGAAATGCCGCCCAAAAAGGCGCTGCAATCCACCCTTGACTGGCGCAGCAGATGGGCCAGCAGGGTACTGGTCGTGGTCTTGCCGTGCGTGCCCGACACACAAAGCGCTCGCTTGTCCTTGGAAATCTCGCCCAGCACGGCCGCTCGCTTCATGATGGTGTAGCCACCCTGCTGGAAATACTGCCACTCACTGTGGGAGGCCGGAATGGCCGGCGTGATGATGACCAGCGTGTGCTCAGGATCCTTGAAGGTGGCCGGGATGGCCTCGACACTGTCCTGGTAATGGATGGCGATTCCTTCCGATTCCAATTGGGCGCACAGGTCGCTGCGCGTGCGGTCGTAGCCGGCCACGGGCAGGCCTTCGTGGCGGTAATAGCGGGCCAGGTTGCTCATGCCGATGCCGCCGATGCCTATCAGATAGACTTGTCTTATCTGCATATCTTGGTTATTGCTTAATCTGTTTGATCACTTCGTCTGCAATGCGCTCGGCCGAATTCTTCTGGGCCAGCGTCAGGATGTTCTTCCGAAGCGAGGCCAATTGCTTGTCGTCGCGGATGAGGGCCAGGGCCGTATCGACCAGGGTGGCGTCGGCCTCGGCGTCGCGCACCATGACGGCAGCACCCTTGTTGACCAAAGCCATGGCGTTCTTGGTCTGATGGTCTTCGGCCACATTGGGCGAAGGCACCAGAATCACGGCCTTGCCCAGCAGGCAAAGCTCCGAAATCGAGCTGGCACCGGCGCGCGACACGACCAGGTCGGCCATGGCGTAGGCCAGGTCCATGCGGTCGATGAACTGCGTCACGTGCACCCGCTCCAGTTTCTGGCCTTCGAGGGCCTTCATGATGTCCTGATAATAGAACTTGCCCGTCTGCCAGAGCACCTGGATGCCCGACTGTTCCAACTCGGCGACCTTGGCCAAAAGGCTGCGGTTGACCGTGCCGGCGCCCAGGCTGCCACCCACCACCAGCAAGACCGGCAGGGCGGGATCCATGCCGTAGTAGGCCAAGGCCTCGTCACGCTTGTCGGCCGACAGCAGCAGGTCCTGGCGCACGGGATTGCCCGTGAGCAGAATGCGGTCGGCGGGGAAGAACTTTTCCATGCCCTCGTAGGCCACGCAGATCGAGGCGGCCTTGGCGGCCAGCAACTTGTTGGTGACCCCGGCATAGGAGTTCTGTTCCTGCACCACGATGGGTACGCCCATCGAGGCGGCCGCCCGCAGCAGCGGGCCGCTGGCGTAGCCACCGACGCCTACCGCCACGTCGGGCTGGAAGTCACGGACGATGCGGCGCGCGCGGCGCATGCTTTTCCACAAGTTCAAGAGAGTCCGTACATTGCGCCACAGCCGTTTGCGGTCGAAGCCGCTCACCGGCAGCCCGACGATGCGGTAGCCGGCCGCCGGCACCCGCTCCATTTCCATGCGGTTTTCCGCGCCGACAAACAGAATCTCCGCCTCCGGCATCTTGGCCTTCAGGGCATTGGCGATCGAAATAGCCGGAAATATATGGCCTCCCGTGCCGCCTCCAGAAATGATGAACTTTCTCGTTTCCATTGTTTTATTTCGTTTTGTCTCCGGCCTTTCGGCCTTCAACACTTTGTTTTATCCTTTACTTCGAACCCCTGTCAGGCAAGAGTTCTCTGACTTTTTCCCCTTCCTGCGGAACCGTCCTTGACAGAGGTCGGCGCTGCCGCTTACTCCGCACCGGAGGCATAGTCCTCATCGGACAGGGCCGGGGTTTCCGGGGCCTGGGCGTTGAGGCGTTCCAGTTCCAGGCGGGCAGCCTCCTCAGCTTCGACCGCCTCCTCAGCCGCCAGCACCTCGGCCTCGTCTTCCGAAGCGCCGAAGCGGCTCACACTCAGGATCACCGCGAAATACACGCAGGTGATCAGCCCCGACGTACCGCCGCGGCTCACCAGGGGCAGCGGCTGGCCCGTGACCGGGAAGAAGCCCACCGCCACGGCCATGTTCACGAAAGCCTGCATGCAGATGATGAGCGCACTGCCCATCACCAACAGTATCGGCACTGCCCGCGTACACTGGCGGGCAATCCGCTTGCAGCGGAACAGCAGGAAAATATACAGCGCCGGCACCCCGAACAGACCCAGCCAGCCCAGGTCCTCGATGATGATGGCGTAAATGAAGTCGGAATAAGCCTGCGGCAAGAAGTCGCGCTGGGTGCTGTTGCCGGGCAGCACGCCCAGGAAACGCCCGTTGGCCACCGCAATCTTGGCATGGTGCACCTGCCGGTTCTCGTCGGTCTGGCGGTATTGTGGACTCATCACATCCACCTGCTCGCTGCCGTGCAAGCGGTTGTGCCAGGTACCCCAGCGGTCCAGCCCCGGCATCGAAGGCACAAAATAGAGCAGCGAAAACAGCAGGCCCGCCATCACCACCGCCAGGATAGTCAGGCGGATCATGTGGGCCCTGGATACTCCGCCGATGAGGAACATGAAATAGACGAAGATCAATATCAGCAGCGCCGTGGACATGTTCTCCTTGATGATCAGGCCCACCACGACGGCTGTGACGATCAGCACCCGCCAATAGGCCTTTTCCATCTCCAACTCCGAACGCCGGCCCTTGCCCAGCGCCCAGGCGATGTACATCACCAGCGACAACTTGGCCAGCTCGGAAGGCTGCAGCTGGATGCCGAAGAAGCTCAGCCAGCGGGCCGCCCCGTTGGCCTCCACACCCGACACCAGCGTCACGCAGAGCAGGATGATCGACACGATCAGCATCACATAGGCCAGCAGGGCCGTGTATTTGTAATGGAAATTATGCAGCACCACCACCAGCGAATAACCCACCAGCAGGAACATCCCGTGGCGGATGATCGGGCCGTAGGTATTGCCTTTGGAATAGCTCAGCGTACCGATGGCGCTGAAGCATTCCACCAGGCTCAACAGACAAAGTATCGTGAATATCAACCAGATAACTTTATCCCCTTTGATCAGTCTGCTCAATGACCATTCCATAATGCATTATAAATTCCTGACGCAGTCCTTGAACTGGCGTCCGCGGTCTTCGTAACTCTTGAACAAATCGAAGCTGGCACAGCAGGGCGACAGCAGTACCGTGTCGCCTTCGCGGGCCATCTGGCTGCACAGATCGACTGCCTCCCTCATGGAGCGGGCATCGCGGATCTCAGGCACCTTGCCGTCGAAAAACTTGTGCAGCTTGTCGTTGTCCACACCCAGGAAGACCAGGCTGTGGACCTTCTCCTTGACCAGGGCCTCGATCTCGGTATAGTCGTTGCCCTTGTCCGTTCCGCCCAGGATCAACACCACAGGCGTAGTCATCGACTCCAGGGCATACCAGCACGAATTGACGTTGGTGGCCTTCGAGTCGTTGATATATTGCACACCGCCCACTGTGGCCACTTTTTCCAGGCGGTGTTCCACGCCGGTGAAGTCACTCAGGGCCTGACGGATACTGTCTTTCTTGACATGGGCCAGGTTGGCCGACAGGGCCGATGCCATCATGTTGTAGAGGTTGTGCGTCCCCTGCAGGGCCAGCGCCTCCTGCTCCATCTCGAAGCACTGCTCGGGTGTGTCGATCACCAGCACATGGTTTTCGATGAAGGCCCGGATACCCTCCTTGCGCGTCAGCGAGAAGGGGAACTGCCGGGCGGTGATGACCCGCTTGCCCAGCTCGCGGCGGATAATGGGATCGTCGTTCCAATAGACAAAGGCGTCCTCGGGCCGCTGGTTCTGGATGATGCGGAACTTGGCATCGACATACTCCTGCATATTGTAGTGATAACGGTCCAGATGGTCGGGCGTGATGTTGAGCAGCACGGCCACATCGGCCCGGAAATCAAACATATAGTCGAGCTGGAAGCTGCTCAGCTCCACCACATAGTAGTCGTGGTCACCCTCGGCCACCTGCAGGGCCAGGCTCTGGCCCACATTGCCGGCCAGCCCCACGTCGAGGCCGCCCCGCTGCAGGATGTGCCAGGTGAGCATGGTGGTGGTGGTCTTGCCGTTGCTGCCCGTGATGCAGATCATCTTGGCCCGGGTGTAACGGCCGGCCAGCTCTATTTCGGAAATCATCGGAATCTTCTTTTCCAGGATGGCCTGGATGACCGGCGCCTTCTCGGGGATGCCCGGGCTCTTGACGATCTCGTCGGCATTGAGGATCAAGGGCAGGGTATGCTGCTTCTCCTCCCAGGGAATCTCGTATTTGTCCAACAATTCACGGTATTCAGGCTTGATGGCCGACGAATCGCTCACAAAGACATCGAAGCCTTTGACCTTGGCCAACACGGCGGCTCCTGCGCCGCTCTCGCCTGCCCCCAATACGACTATTCTACGCATATTATCTGAGTTTTAAGGTTATGATGGCCAACACAGCCAGTATCATGCTGATCAGCCAGAAACGGAATACGATCTTGGATTCGGGAATGGCCTTGAGCGGTTTCTGGATCAAGGCGTCGATGCCCGCATTGCCCGCCTTCTGGAAATGGTGGTGCAGGGGCGTCATCTTGAAGATGCGCTTGCCCACGCCCGTCCGGCGTTTGGTATATTTGAAATAGCCCACCTGCATCATCACCGAGAGCGACTCGATCAGATAGACCCCGCAGAAGAGCACCAGCAGGATTTCCTTGCGGATGATGATGGCAAACACGGCGATCACGCCGCCCAGCATCAGGCTGCCCGTATCGCCCATGAAGACCTGGGCCGGGAAGGAGTTGTACCAGAGGAAGCCCATCGTCGCGCCCACAAAGGCCGAGGCATAGACCACCAGCTCTTCCACCCCGGGGATATACATGATGTTCAAATAGGAGGCGAAATTGACGTTACTCGACAGGTAGGCCAGGATGCCCAGACCCACCCCGATGATGGCCGAGATACCCGCGGTGAGGCCGTCCAGTCCGTCGGTCAGGTTGGAACCGTTCGACACGGCCGTCACGATGAAGATGGTGGCCAGGATGAATATCACCCAGCCGGCTCCCTGACGGTGCTCCTTGTCCATGAAGAAGGCGATGTCGGAATAGTCGAAGTTGTTGTTCTTGACAAAGGGGATGGTCGTCTTGGTCGATTTCACCTCTTCCTGGCCATACTGCACCTGCTCGACCTGGCCGCCCCGGTATGTCTCGATGTTCTCGCGGATCACCACATGGGGGCTCACATAGAGCGTCACGCCCACGATGATGCCCACGCCCACCTGGGCGATGATCTTGTATTTGCCCGGCAGTCCCTCCTTGTTGTGGCGGAAGATCTTCACATAGTCGTCCATGAAGCCCAGCAGCGTCAGCCACACGGTGGTGATGAGCATCAAGATCACATAGACATTGTTGAGCTTGGCAAAAAGCAGTACCGGCACGATGAGCGAGAGGAAGATGATCACACCGCCCATGCTCGGGGTGCCCTTCTTTTGCAACTGGCCTTCCACGTCCAGGTCGCGGGGCACGTCGCCCAGCTGTTTCTTTTGCATCATTTTGATCAGGCTCTTGCCGATGAGCGTGGCAATGAGCAGTGCAAAGATGAAGGCCATGGCGGCCCGGAAGGTCACATACTGGAACACGCCCGTGCCCATCACGTTCAACTCGTTCCAATGTTCGAAAAGAGGTACTAACATAGCGGCAGACTATTTGGTAAACAACAATTCATAAGCTTCGGCAATCACCTTCTTGTCGTCGAAGGGATGTTTCACGCCCTTGATTTCCTGGTAATCCTCGTGCCCCTTGCCGGCCACCAGCACCAGGTCGCCCTTCTGAGCCAGCCGGCAGGCCGTGCGGATGGCTTCGCGGCGGTCGAGGATGCAGAGCACCTTGCGGCGGTCTTCCTGCGGCACCCCGGCATACATGTCGTTGAGGATGTCCTGCGGCTCCTCGAAACGGGGATTGTCGGAAGTGAGGATCACCGTGTCGCTCTGGGCGCAGGCTTCGGCAGCCATCTCAGGCCGCTTGGTCTTGTCGCGGTTGCCACCGGCCCCCACCACTGTGATCAGGTGCGGTGCCTCCAGCTGACGCAGCGTGTCGAGCACATTTTTCAAAGCGTCGGGCGTATGGGCATAATCGACGATGGCGATGAACCCCGTCGGCGAAGGCAGGTATTCCAGCCGGCCCGACACCGGATGCAGCGTGCTGAGGACCAGCAACACTTCTTCGGGCCGGCGTCCCAGCAGGCAGGCCGCGCCATAGACGGCCAGCAGGTTCGACACATTGAAACGGCCGATAAACTGCACATGCACCTCCCGGCCGTTGATGTCGAGTTGCATCCCTTCCAGGTGCGTCTCGACGATGTTGGCCTTGAAATCGGCCATCGTCCGCGTGGAATAGGTATATTTGGTCGCCTTGGTGTTTTGCAGCATCACCATACCGTTCTTGTCGTCGGCATTGGTCAGCGCAAAAGCCCCGGCGGGCAGCGTGTCGAAGAAACGCTTTTTGGCCTTCAGGTAGGCCTCCACTGTCTTATGGTAGTCCAGATGGTCGTGCGTCAGGTTGGTGAAGATACCGCCAACATACTGCAGGCCGGCAATACGGCCCTGCACCACCGAGTGCGAGCTCACCTCCATGAAGGCATAGCGGCAGCCAACGGCCACCATGCGCGCCAGCAACTCGTTGATGGTGTAGGCATCGGGGGTGGTATGGGTGGTGGGCACGGCCTCGCCATCGACATAGTTGCACACGGTCGAGAGCAGGCCGGCCTTGTAGCCGAAAGCCCGGAACATGTGGTAGAGCAAGGTGGCGATGGTGGTCTTGCCGTTGGTCCCCGTCACGCCCACCAGTTCCAGACGCTGCGAAGGATAGTCGAACCAGGCCGAAGCGATATAGCCCAGGGCGGCATTGCTGTCGCTCACGCGGATGTAGGCCACCTGGGGGGCCGGCGTCTCGGGCAGACGCTCGCAGACCACGGCAGCGGCGCCTTTTTCCACTACCTGGCCGATATACTGGTGACCGTCGCTGTTGGTGCCCGGCTGGGCCACAAACAAACAGCCCGGCACGGCCTTGCGCGAATCAAAGCAGACAGCCGTGATCTCGGCCTCGGCGGGGCCCACGTGCTCCAGCACCTTTAGATCCTTGATACAAGCACTCAGTTTCATATCTTTATTTCAATTTAATCGTTACTCTGTCGCCCTGGCGGTAGCGCTGGCCGGCGGCCGGCACCTGCGAGAATACCTTGCCCTGGCCGCTTACCGACACCTGCAAGCCGGCGTTCTCGAGCGTATAGACCGCCTCACGCAAGCCCATGCCGATGACGCGGGGCACCCGGTCGGCTTCCTGGGCGGAAGTCTCAGCCGGCTCCTGAGCGGGCAGATCCAGGCGGCCCGACAAGTAGCGGTAGCCCTCGGGACGGGCCGTGGCCTTGACAGAAGGACGGACATCGAGCGTGTCCTTGGGCAGTCGCGAGACTTCCACCTGCAACTCGCGGGCATAGACCTGCTCGGCTATCTCCTTGAACACGGCACCCGACATGGTACCGCCCGAAGGATAGCCCCGCTGCGGGGCCCGGATCACCACGATGCAGCTGTAGCGGGCATCGTAGAAGGGGAAATAGCCACAGAACGACACCTGGTATTCGGTCTTGCCGGCCCGGTAGCCGGCGGCTCCCTTCGACAGCAGGGCCGTGCCCGTCTTGCCCGAAATCGACACGATGTCGCTGTGCACCGGGCCGCGGGCCGTACCCTTCAGCACCACGCTGTCGAGCATCAGGCGGATTTCCTTGAGCGTGCGGTCGGAGCAGATCTTGCGCCGCACTACCTTGGGCTGGAAACGTTCCTTGACCTTGCCGTCCTTTTCGATGCTTTCCACGAAATAGGGACGCATATAGCAGCCGTCGTTGGCAATGGCATTATAATAAGACAAGGTATAGATGGGCGGGATGCGCACCACATAGCCGTAGGCCATGCACACCAGGTCGGTGCGCGACCAGTAGCGTTTCTTGTCGTCGGGCCGGGGAATGGCCGGGGTGGCCGAGCCGGGGATGTCGAGATAAAGCGAATCGGCCATGCCCATCTTGTAGAGGCGGTCGACAAACTTCTTGGGATCCTTGCTGAAATAGCGTTCGGCCAATTCGGCCATGCCGATGTTCGAAGAATACCAGATGGCCTGGGCCGCCGTGATCTCGCCGTAGCCGCCGTGGTTGGCGTTGTGGTCGGTGATGGTGTGCCCATAGTAGGTCTTGCGGCCGTTGCCCGTGTTGACCGTCTCGTTGGGATCGAGCTTGCTGTCTTCGAGCATGGCCATCATGGCGATGGTCTTGAAGGTCGAACCCGGCTCGCTCAGGTCGTTGACGGCATAGTTCTGGATCTCGGCATACTGGCCGGGACCCACCTCACCCAGGTTGCTGATGGCCTTGATCTTGCCCGTCTTGACCTCCATCAGCACGGCGGTGCCCGAAGTGGCCTCCGTCTCGATGAGCTTGCGGCGCAGGGCCGTCTCGACGATGTCCTGCATGGTCAGGTTGAGGGTGGTATGCAGATCGTAGCCGTTCTCCGGCTCCAGGGTGATCACGTCCATGTAGCGGCCGGCCACCTTCTGGCGCGAGCTCAGGCCGGGCTTGCCCCGAAGGAGCGAGTCGTAACGCAGCTCCAGGCCCGACTTGCCGCCTTTTTCCAGGTCGGCGTAGATGTCGCCGATGGTGCGCGAAGCCAGCGAGCCGAACACCTTCTGGCGCTCCATGTATTTCTTTTCATAGAAACCGCTGCGGTTGCGTCCTTTCACGAAGAAAGGATAGCGGCGGATCTCCTTCAGGTCGAAGTAGCTCACCCGGCGGCGCGAGAGCAGATATTCGCGGCTGCCCCGCTCGAAGCCGCGGCGCAGATGGGCCTCGTATTCGGCCGGGGTGCGGTCGCCCAATTTGGCCGACAGGGCGGCCGACAGGGGGGCGATGTATTTCTCGAGCGAATCCTTGTACTCCTGACGGGCCTCGGCCAGTTTTTTCTCGTTGCGCACATTCTCGGCCGTCTGGTAGGCCTTCATGTCCATGTACAGCGCATAGGTGGGCACGGTGGCCGCCATCAGGGCGCCGTCGTCCGAGAAGATGTTGCCCCGCGTGGGCTGTACCAGCACGCTGTCCTTCACCTGCAAGTTCTTCCAGTACATCCAACGGTCCCACTCGCGGAACTGGATGTGCATCACCGACACCACGATGCCGATGAACATCACGCTGAAGAACAGCACCACAATCCACATGTAGCGCTGCCGCATCTTTTTGAGTTCCTGTCTTGATTCGAGCGGGGTCATGACTATGCTATTTTCTCTTTACTTTCAAATGATAAGGCGGCAAGGTGGTCTCGCGCAGATCCAGGCCGCGCTCCTCGACCAGCTGGCGGATGTGCGACTGGCGGCTTTCCTGCATCAGGTTGGAGTTCTGCACCAGGGCTTCGTAGCGGGTCTCGGTCAGCTCCTGCTTGAGACGGTCCACCTCGGCAATCTTGGCATTCATCGAATAGCGGTTGCCGATGTAGAATATGAGCAGCACCACGATGAGCAGCATGAACTTGTACTGCTGCCGAAAGAAAGTGGTGCTCAAAAAGCTGCCGTCCATGATCTGGGCAAAGCCGATCCGGTCTTTCTTTTCCTGGGTTGTCCCCTCCAACAATTTAGTCTCCTCCATTTTTATCCTTGTATCAGTCTTATATTCATATCTATCCTTATACCTTGTCCTTAGCCCTTAGCCCTTAGCCCTTATATCTTTTCTGCGATTCTCAGTTTCGCACTGCGGGCACGTGGATTGGCCGCCTCCTCGGCTGCCGTGGGCACAATCACCTTGCCGATGTTGCGCAGCGGACTCAGCCGGTTGCCGTAGAAATCCTGCTCGACTTCGCCTTCGAAGTTGCCGGCCCGCATGAAGTTTTTCACCATGCGGTCTTCGAGCGAGTGGTAGCTGATGATGGCCAGCCTGCCGCCCGGTCGCAGCAGCTCGAGCGCCTGGCGCAGCAGCTGTTCGAGGGCTTCCATCTCGCCGTTCACTTCGATACGGAGGGCCTGGAACACCTTGGCCAGCTCTTTTTTCTCCCGGTCTTTCTGCAAGACAGGCGCCAGCGCTTCGCGCAGACGGGCCACCGTCTCGACGGGCTGCTGCGACCGGGCCTTGACAATCAAGTCGGCCGCCCGACCGGCCTGTGAGAGCTCGCCATAGCGGCGCAGCACCGAAGCCAGGTCCTCCTGCGAATAAGTGGCCAGCACGTCGGCGGCCCGCAGGCTGGCCCGCCGGTTCATGCGCATGTCCAAAGCCCCTTCGTCGAAGCGGAACGAGAAACCCCGCCCCTCGTCGTCGAAATGGTGTGACGACACCCCCAGGTCGGCCAGCAAGCCGTCTATCTGCTCCACCCCATGATAGCGCATGAAGTTTTTCAGGTAGCGGAAATTGCCATGGACAAACACCAGCCGACGGTCGTCGGGCAGGTTGGCCTGGGCGTCCTCGTCCTGGTCGAAAGCGTAGAGGCGCCCCTCGGGGCCCAGCCGGCGCAAAATCTCGCGCGAATGGCCGCCACCCCCGAAGGTAGCATCCACATAAACACCGTCAGGACGTAGAGAGAGCCCGTCTATGCTCGCTTCCAACAGTGCCGGTGTGTGATATGTCGTCATAACAGTGGTTTGCCGGTCATCTTTTCCTGTAGCATGCGCCGGTAGTCGTCCGGAGCGATGCGTGGCTTGTCGAGGGCCTCTGCGGGCCAGAGTTCGATCTTGTCGTCCAGCCCCAGGAATTTCACCTCCGAGCCCAGGCCGATTTCCGTCCTCAGGCTCTTGGGAATCAAGATACGCCCCTGGGGATCCATTTCGACCGACTCGGTGTGCATGACAAAACTGCGGAACAGATCCTGCTCGACCGGATCACAGCGGTCCAGGCGGGCGCGCACTTCGGCCACTTCCTTGTCCCAGACCTCGGCGGGATAGACCAGCAGGCAGTTCTGGTAGTCGTCGCGACGCAAATAGAGTTGCACGGGAGGCATCTCCTGCCCCTCGGTGAGCGAGGCGGCCAGGCGCGATTCCATCTCCCGGCGGAACGACGCCGGCAGGAACACCCGGCTTTTGGCGTCGATCTTGGCGGCTATGTTGCCTGAGAATCTCATTATTCCTCTATTTGGATCTGTCACTTTTTTGAAACGGACAAATGTAGCGAGGATTTCCCCACTTTGCAACACTTTCCCCCACTTTTTCCGAAAAAAGTTATCAACACCCAATATTTTACACTGTCAATAACTCCACAAAATCCCTTCCCATCGCTCTTTCCAGCAAGCATTTTCCCGCCCGGCAGGCTGCTTTTTTCCAAAAAATCAGTACCTTTGCGCCCCATGAGAGAGAACTTCGGATCCAAAATCGGGGCCGTCCTGGCCGCCGCCGGCTCCGCCGTCGGGCTGGGCAACATCTGGCGCTTCCCCATCGAGACAGGACGCAACGGCGGAGCCGCCTTCATCCTGATCTACATCGGCTGCATCTTCCTCATCGGCCTGCCCGTGATGCTCAGCGAGTTTGTCATCGGCCGCAGTTCCCAGGCCAACACCGCCGGCGCCTACCGTAAACTGGCCCCCGGCACCCAGTGGAAATGGGTCGGGCGGCTGGGCGTCTTTACCGGCTTTGTCATCATGAGCTACTATGTGGTGGTGGCCGGCTGGACCATCCAATATGCCTGGCTGGCGCTCACCAACCAGTTTGCCGGCAAGACGGCCGAAGATTTTCCCGTCATCTTCAGCCAATTCGCCTCCAATCCCTGGCAGCCCATCGTCTGCCTGGTCATCTTTGTCTGGCTCACCCACTACGTCGTGGTCAAAGGCGTCACCCGCGGCATCGAGCGCTGGTCAAAGGTATTGATGCCCATGTTGTTCATCCTGGTCATGGGGCTGGTCATCGGCGCGGTGTCCATGCCCGGGGCCAAAGCCGGCATCAGCTTCCTGCTGCAGCCCGATTTCAGCAAGGTCAACGGAGGGGTGGTGCTCAACGCCATGGGCCAGGCCTTCTACTCCCTGTCGCTGGGCATGGGCTGCCTGTGCACCTATGCCTCCTATTTCAACCGCCAGACCAGCCTGGCCCGCACGGCCCTGAACGTCTGCGTCATCGACACGCTCATCGCCCTGATGGCCGGCTTCATCATCTTCCCCGCCGCCTCGGCCGCCGGCTATCACCTGCAAAGCGGCGACATCGGGGCCTCGCTGCTGTTCATCACCCTGCCCAACGTATTCCAGCAGGCCTTCGCCCACCTGCCCCTGCTGTCGTATGTCTTCTCGCTGCTCTTCTACCTGCTGGTCATCCTGGCCGCCCTGACGAGCACCATCTCGCTGCACGAAGTGGTCACCTCCTACATGACCGAGGAATTCGGCTTCCGTCGCAGCCGGGCCGCCCTGGTCGAAACCGTCACCTGCATGCTGCTGGGCTGCATCTGTTCCCTGTCGTTCGGCCCGCTGCAAAACCACAAACTGGCCGGCATGACCATCTTCGACCTGTTCGACTGGACCTCGTCCAATTTGCTGCTGCCCATCGGCGGCATGTTCATCTCGATTTTTGTGGGCTGGTACCTCAAGCGCGAACTGGTCAAAGGCGAACTCACCAACAACGGCACATTGCGGGTGCGCGGCCTTCGCGTGCTCATTTTCATCCTGCGCTTTGTCGCCCCGCTGGCCATCCTGGGCATCTTCCTCAACCAGTTGCACCTGTTCTGAGCCCGTCATACATTTTTGCAAAAAAATTTAGTGCCTAACCGTTGGTACATTGATGGCATAGACTTATCTTTGTCCGATTGAATATTCATTTATAAATCAAATAACTAATTCTATGAAAAGAAGAATCACCCTTTGCTGCCTGGCCGCCCTTATGCTGCTGGGTATGGCAGTGACTCCGGTGCAGGCCCAGACGCCTGCGGCCAACATCAAGCTGCCCATTGTCACCATCAACGGCAAGGTGCTGAGCAACCTGCTGGTCGGCATCGACTTCAAGCAGCAGCGCCAGGACGGCTACCAGACCCGTATGTACCACTACACCCCGATGGCCATCTTGCAGTATCAGGACAGCACCGTCGAGACCGTGCCCCTCACCCTGGTGCGCATCCTCATCGCCAATCCCCTGGGCGTGAACATGACTCCTATTTTCAAAGGCTTCGCTGTCGATGACAACCAGCTCGAGGTGGCAGGTCTGCAGGAAAAGGAGACCATCTTTATCTTCGACCTCAACGGCCGTCGCCTGCTGCAGACAAGCGCCGCCGCCGGCCAAACCGTCATCGACCTGAGCCCCCTGCCCGCCGGCAGCTATGTGTTCAAGTCCGAGTCGGCCGCCTTCAAATTCATGAAACACTAAAACAGCACGCCCTATGAAAAAGATTTATACCCTTCTGGCCGCCCTGCTGATGACCACAGCCCTGATGGCCCAGCATTCCGACACATGGAAGATCAACATTGTCGAGAACCAACCCACCGGCAGTGTTGTCAAATCATTCTATATCAACGAAATCGTCAAATTCCTGTTTGACAAGGACAGCCACATCGCCCAAGTGGTGGTCGATGCCAGCTATTACGACGAGAACTACGAGTATGTGAGCCGTCTCGACACCCTCGAGTTCAGCCCCGAGCTGATCGACCGCATCGGTTTCTCCACCAACGACGCCCGTTGGAACCTGCCCTACACCGAGCCTGTCACTTCCTACGGCTACGGTCTGGGCTATCCGGCCCTGATGATGGCCCGCGACCGCCTGAGCCAGGAGATGAACGGCAAGCTCAACGGCATGGACTGGTTCGCCCCCTGGGAAGAAGCCTCCTACATCGGTCCCAATTTCACGGCTTCCACCTACATGGCCAACTGCTTCATGGACATGATCGCCGAAGCCAACCTGATGATCCGCAGCATCGCGCCCGACAATACCGACACCAATCTGAAAGGTGCCCTGGCCGTGGCCTATGCCTCCCGCGCCCTGATCTATCTCGACTTTGCCCGCATGTACGAGTACCTGCCCGTCACCTGGACCAACTTCCCCGACGGCATCAATGAGTACTTCAACAACGTGAACGGCCTGACCGTCCCCATCATCGACGAGAACACCAAAACACAAGGAGAGTACTTCGACCTGTACGAGGTGCCCCGTGCCACCAAGGCCGAGATGGTGCAGTTCATCCTCTCCGACCTGGACAAGGCCGAAGCCCTTATGCAATACAACCTCAACGAGAGCAAGACGCTGCCCCACCTGGATGCCCTCTACGGCCTGAAAGCCCGTCTCTATCTCTGGGACGGCCAGTACCAGCTGGCCCGCCAGTATGCCCGCCAGGCCATCGAGGCCACCACGTCCAAACCCATGACGCAGGAGCAGATCCTCAGCACCACCGAAGGCTTCAACAACCTTGACTGCTGGATGTGGGGCATCCAATACGAGCCCGGCACCTTCGGCAACCTGCACACCTGGACGGCCTGGATGTCGAACGAAGCCGAGTATGGCTACGGCAGCCGCGAGCCCGAGAAGATCAACCCCTACCTCTACCGCCAGATCCGCGACACCGACGTGCGCAAACGCCTCTGGATCGCTCCCGAGAACACGCCCCTGTACGGTCAGACGCCTCTGATCAACCCCGATCGCGCCTACGAAGACTACACCACCGTCAAGTTCCGTCCCAAGAGGGGCGAGATCTACGACTGGGCCGTGGGCAGCGCCACGGCTGTGCCCCTGATGCGTGTCGAGGAAATGTACCTGATCGAAGCCGAGGCAGCCGCCCACCTCAATGCCGAAGAGGGCATCAGCCTGCTCACCTCGTTCATGACCGCCTATCGCGACGCCTCCTACACCTACCCCTCCGACATCGAGCGCACAGGCACCCCGCTCATCAGCGAGATCATCCTGCAAAAGCGTATCGAACTCTGGGGCGAAGGCCAGTCGTTCTTCGACCTGAAGCGGCTCAACCTGCCGGTCATCAACTACAGCTACCAGGTGCGTCACACCGACCGTCCGGCCTACTTCAACCTAATCTTCCCACGCAGCATGGAGAACGCCAACCTGGCTCTCAAGCTCTGGAACAACCCCAATGTGGCCGGCTTCTACGAATCGGTCGATTTTCCCGTCGACACCCTGTTCAAGTATCTGCCCCAGAGCTTCACGCTCTACGAGCCGGCTTTCACCCAGGACATCAAGGTGCTGCCGCTCGACTCGGTCTATCAGATCATGTTGAGTCGCGAAGCTCCCGAGAATCCCCGTGGCTATTACCTCAACTACAACCTGGAACTCTCCGTCGATTCCACCTTCGATCCCCGCATGACCTACGGCCTGGGCAACACCACCACGGTGACCGCCATGACGATCAACGATTTCCTGGCCCAGATCTATACGCTCGACGGCAAGCCCGTCGATCAGGAGGAAAAAATCTTCCTGCGCTACGTGGCCTAC
>JAFSRR010000033.1 GCA_017446025.1 Bacteroidales bacterium
GCCTGTTTTTCAAGGGCATAGACCGTGCGGCCGCGGATGGGAGAGCCCCATTCGGGATTGGTGTAATTGGTGTACCAGTCTTTGTGCGGGGCCAGCAGGACGATATCGACCGAGTCCTGGCCTTCGGCGGGTTCGGGCTTGATGCCGATGCGGCCCACGAAGCCGCCCCAGTTGTCGCCGGCATGGTAGTGGGCGTCACGGCCTTTGTCTTTCTGGTAGGCCATCAGGGCGTAGGTGGATTTGTAGCTGGAATAGGCGATAGCGCCCAGACCGACGATGACGATGGAGTCGGCATAGGCGGGGATGCGCACGATGATCGAGTCGGAGGGGCGGCTGTAGCGGCCTTCGGGCTTGTTGTAGTCCCAGCGTACCTGGAGCAGCGGATCGTTGCGACGCTGCATTTTCTTGTACTCTATGGCATCGATCTTGTAGGGGCCGTTGCCCGACAAGTTGTTGTTGTCCTGGGCGATGGCGATGCTCCACAGTTTGGTCACGCCCTTGATGGCGTCGTAATCGACACTGGGCGGGAAGCCCATGTCGACCAGGTCCTGGATGAGGGTGCCGGTACGGGCGCCTACAGTGGTGCCCACATAGCCGATCACTTCGACGCGGACACTGTCGGTGGTGATGAAGCGGATGGCTCCGCCGGTGTTGTTGAAGTCGAAGTTGTTGGCCACCAGGCTGTCGCCCAGGCCGCCACTGTCGTAGATGAGGTAGTCGTCCGGGTCGGTGATGATGGCCCGTGCCGGCTGGCTCATGATGAGCAGCAGAGCGGCGAACAAGAAAGCGTAGATCTTTTTCATGACTGCGATATTTTAATGATTCATACTGATTTGATCGATATTATTGCCCAGGTTGCGGTAGTTGACATATTCCGTGGGGTCGGTACCGTTGAGGAATTCCTCGATGTTGGTGTAGCCGTCCTTGTCAAGGTCTTGCGCGGCGTCGCCGGCCTGTTTGGGATTCAAGCCGTATTTCTTCTCCCAGTCGTCGGGCATGCCGTCGAGGTCGCTGTCTTTGGGCAGTTCGGACTTGCTGTAGCTCAGGGAGGGATAGCCGCCTACTTCCTGGATGTCTGATATCAGGCCGGTTTCGGTCGTGGTGCGGCCTGCGCGGACACAGTCGATGATGCGGCGGTCGACGGCGTCGCGCCGGGGCAGCGTGGCTCCGGCTCCGGCCAGGACGGTCTCGTAGGCTTCCAAGGCGGTGTGGTGCGGGGCGACAGGCCAGCCTTCGAAGGGGGTGTTGACACGGGCCAGCGATTCGTTGCCCTTCACGCCTTTCCAGTTGTCGCGGGTCACCTCGTCGGAGCCTTCCATGAGATTGCCGGCGATGTACCACTTGCCGGGCCGGCTGACCGGATTGGCGGATTTGTCGTACCAGTCGCCGGCGGCCCAGGCCGAGCCGGGCGAGTACATGTGACGCTCCTCGAGACGGGCGACCAGTGTCATGACATCGCCTTGTGTGGCGGGGCCGGGCTTGTAGTAGTTGTTGATGACATTGACCAGGGAGGTTTCGTCACCGCCGTCGACGGTGCGGTCGCCCCAGTTGAAAATGACGTTGTTGCGGAAGTCGAAGGGGCCGGACATGCCGATGGAGGCGTTGCGACCCTTGTTGCAGGCGAACAGGTTGTGATGGAAGGTTGAAGGTGCACCGCCCCAGGTGGCTGCATGGGATACGGGCAGCAGGGCTTCGCTCGAAATGGTCCACTGGATGGTGATGAAGCGCGCAGGGTCCTTGATGCGGGTGCTGCCGTCGGCCGAGGGCCGCATATGGCGGTAGAGGGAGATGTTCTCGTCGAGGGCCCAGCTGGTGGAACAGTGGTCGATGATGACATGGTGATCGACGTTGCCGCCGATGGCATCGTCATATTTCATGACTTCTTCCTGATAGCCCCGGCGTGCACGGATGTGTCGTACGACAACTTCGTAGGTGTTGATGCTCAATGTGCCGCCGGCCAGGCAGATGCCGTCGCCGGGGGCGGACTGTCCGGCAATGGTGAGATAGGGATGGTCTATTTCGAGATTGCTTTCGAGCTGTATTGTTCCGGCCACGCGGAATACGACGATGCGGGGTCCTTCGGCTTCGAGGGCCTCGCGCAGGCTGCCGGGGCCGTGGTCGTCGAGGTTGGTGACCACCCACACCTTGCCTCCGCGGCCACCGACTGTAAACATGCCGGCGCCCCAGGCACCGGGGAAGGCAGGAATCACTGTTTCAGGGAGTCTGGACGGATGGGGAGGAATCATCCCGGAAAGTGGTTCAACAAAAGGATTCGAATCCGTCTGGGCTGCCACTGCCATCGTGCAGCCCATCAAAACAGCCGTTACCAGGCCATGGAAAAAAAACTTGCAGCTATTCATCGCCTCATCGTTTAAACATAACCTCATATGTGGTTCCAAAGCTAATGAAATAATAGGCAGAGTGTCCTCAATTGGAATATTTTATGATTCTTTTAACCATTCGAAATTGCCTGGTCGGGGGTGCCTGGAAGCGGCAGGGAAAAACTACATTTTTATTAATCGAATTTAACCCGTCGGGAGGGCTGAAATCTGCCGTCTTTGTTATACCTTTGCAAGCTCTTACGTTTTTAGTACAGACAACAATCAAAAAGCTATAGCGAACAAGCATGAGAAAACAACTGAAAACCCTTATGACAGGCTTTTTCCTGCTGGTTGCCTGCGGCCTGTGCGCCGCCCAGGAAGGCACCCGGCTGGAACTGAGTCTCGAACAGGCGCAGCAGTATGCCCTTGACAACAACCGCACGCTCTCCAACGCTGCCCTGGATGTACAGAAATCCCACGCCACCCGATGGAAAGCCATTGCTTCGATGCTACCCCAGGTCAATGTGCAGGGAGACTATTCCAACTTCCTTGGCTACAAGCTGAACTTCGGTGGCATGAGCATCCCCATGAACCCCAACGGTACTGCCTCCGTGACGGCGGCTGTCGCCCTGAGCGGCGCCCAGGTCGTGGCCATCCAGACCACCAAGATCGCCGAGCGCATGGCCGACCTGTCGCAGAAACAGAGCGAACAGCAGGTGCGCGACCAGGTCAAGACGCTCTACTACTCCGCCCTGGTCATGGAAGAAACCGTCAAATTGCTCGAAGAGAACCTGGGCAACATGCAGCAGCTCTACAACTATACCGAAGCTTCGGTCAAGGCCGGCATTGCCGAACAGACCGACGCCGACCAGCTGCTCGTCCAACTGGCCACCATGCAGACGACCATCAGCTCCAGCCGCCGTTCGCTGGAAATGGTCTACAACTCGATGCTGCTGCAGCTGGGACTGGATGTCAGCACGGAGATCGTCCTGACCGACACCATCGACCGCCTGCTCAACCTGCAGACGGCCGCCGAGCTGCTCACGCAGGATTTCGACATAGAGAACAACTACAACTGGCAACTGCTCAACGAGAACGTCAACCTGGCCCGCAAGCAGGTGCATTCGGCCCGCTGGGCCTACGCCCCCACGCTGAGCGCCTACTACCAGTATTCGGCCAAGACCTATTTCGGCAAAGATGAAGGTATGAACATGACCCCGCCCGACATGATCGGCGCCTCGGTGTCCATCCCCATCTTCTCGAGTTTCAGCCGCCTGAAAGCCGTCAAGGAAGCCAAATTCGACTACGAGAAGCAGCTCAACACGCTGGCCGACACCGAGGATGCCCTGCGCGTCCAGCACCGCCAGCTGTGCTACAACTTGAAGACCGCTTTCGAAACTTTCAACACCCAGAAGCAGAACATCGACGTGACGCAGCGGGTGTTCAACAACATCTCCAACAAATACGAGGTGGGCGCGGCCTCCAGCCTCGACCTGACCAACGCCGGCACCAACCTGATCTCGGCCCAGAGCAGCTATGTGCAGGCCCTCATGGAGCTGGTCAACGCCCAGATCGCCCTCGAAGAACTCCTGAACAAATAAACCAAACAACCATATGAACAAAGTCATCACCCTCACCATGGCCGCTGCCGCCCTGCTCCTGGCAGGCTGCGCCGGCAAGAACAACCAGACGCAGGAGGCACAAGAACGTGTCGAGATCGTCAAGACCACCGTGTTGATGCCCCGCGACATCGCCCGCAACATCGAAGTGTCCACCACCCTGATGGGCTATGAAACGCAGAACGTGGCTCCTTCCCTGACGGGACGCATCGAGCATATCTACGTGGAAGTGGGCTCGAAAGTCAAGGCCGGCGACAACCTGGTCCGCATGGATCAGAACCAGTACCGGACGGCCCGCCTCACCTACACCAACCTCAAAACCGAGATGGAGCGCATGGAAAAGCTGAAAGCCTCCGGTTCGGTCTCCCAGCAGAGCTACGACCAGATGAAGCTCAACTACGACCAGGCCCGCGAAAGCCTGGAGTTCCTGCAGGCCAACACCTACATCAAGGCGCCCTTCAAGGGTGTCATCTCGGCCAAGACCTATGAGGACGGCGAGCTCTATGCCGGACAGCCCATCCTGGTGCTCACGCAGATCGACAAGCTCAAGGCCCTGGTGGCCATCCCCGAGCGCTATTTCCCGAAGGTGAAGCCCGGCATGAAGCTGACGCTCAGTTCGGACATCTATCCGGGCGAGACTTTCCCAGCTTCCATCGAGCTGGTCTATCCGACCATCGACCCGGCTTCGCACACCTTCCAGGCCAAGATTGTCATTCCCAACAAGGATGAGCGCCTGCGCCCGGGCATGTATGCCAAGACGACCATCGCCCTGGGTCAGGAGAAAATCATCGTGGCTCCCTACCAGGCCGTGCTCAAGCTGACCGGTGCCAACGACCGCTATGTCTTCCTCAACGAGGACGGCCGGGCCAAGCGTGTGACGGTGACCATGGGCGAGCGCTTCGACGAGATGATCGAACTCAGCGCTCCCGAAATCAAGGAAGGCGTGGAGATTGTGAGCGTCGGCCAGTCGAAACTGGTGGACGGTGTAAAATTGAACGTAGTTAAGGACTAAGCCATGAGTATCTACAAATCAGCGATCAACAAGCCGGTCACAACGGCCCTGGTCTTTGTGGCCGTCATCGTCATCGGCCTCTTCTGCTATCGGCAGCTGCCCATCGACCAGTTTCCGGAGATGGACCCGCCCTATATCACGGTGATGACCACCTATGCCGGGGCCAGTGCCAGCGAAATCGAGACCAATGTAACCAAGCTGCTCGAGAACAGCCTCAACTCGGTGGACGGATTGAAGAGCCTCACCTCCCAGTCGAAAGACAACTTGTCGATGGTCCTGCTCGAATTTGAATGGGGACTGGACCTGGACGAAGTGATCAACGACATACGATCGTATGTGGACATGGCCAAAAACAACCTGCCCGACGGCTGTTCCACGCCCTTCATCCTGAAGTTCAGCTCCAGCGCCATGCCTATCGCGCAGTATGCCATCACGGCCGACGAGAGCTATGCCGGCCTGGACAAGATCCTGAACGACGAGCTGCTGCCTGTCCTGAACCAGGTGGACGGCATAGGCAACCTCACCCTCTCGGGTACACCCGAGCGCTACATCTATGTGGAGGTGGACCAGCAGAAACTGGATGCCTACGGCATTTCCCTGGAGACTATCAGCAACATGATCGGGGCCAACAACCTGAACATGTCGTCGGGCACGGTCAAGATGCCCAAGGAGCAGTACCAGATGGAAGTGCGCAGTGAGTATGTGGAGAGTTCGGAGATTGCCGACATCGTGGTGACCACCACCATGGACGGCCGGCAGGTCTTCGTGCGCGACATCGCCACCATCCGCGATACGATCAAGGATCTCTCGCTCGACGAGAAATTCAACAGCCGCGACGCGGTGCGCCTGATCGTGAGCAAGCAGACGGGTGCCAACACCGTCAAGATCTGCCGCCAGTTGGAAAAGGAAATCAACAAGGCGGCCAAGATGCTGCCCACCGATATCCACATCGAGAAGGTGTATGACTCGGCCGACGATATCCAGCAGTCGATCTCCTCGCTGGAGGAATCCATCATGTACGCCCTGATCTTCGTGATCCTGGTCGTGCTGTTCTTCCTTGGCAAATGGCGGGCGGCGCTGATTATCTCGCTGACCATCCCCATCTCCCTGATCGTGGCTTTCATCTACCTGAAGTTTGTGGACAGCTCGCTGAACATCATCTCGCTGTGTTCGCTGTCGGTAGCCATCGGTATGGTGGTGGACGACGCCATCGTGGTGTTGGAGAACATCACCAAGCACATCGACCGCGGCTCCAGTCCGCGCGAAGCCGCCATTTATGCTACCAATGAGGTGTGGGTGTCGGTCATCGCCACCACCCTGGTCATTGCGGCCGTATTCATCCCGATGACCATGCTGAGCGGTATCGCCGGCATCATGTTCAAGGAACTGGGCTGGATCGTGACCATCGTCGTTTCGACTTCGACCGTCACGGCCATCACCTTGACCCCGATGCTCTGCTCCAAACTGCTCAAGCCCCGTCCCGTCCATGTGGACGAAAAAGGTCACCTCATCGAGGACGACATCCATACGGGCTGGTACCAGAAATATATCGTCGGCTTCTTGAACAAAGTGGACGTGTGGTATGCCAAGGCCTTGCAGGCCTGCCTGCGACACAAAGCCCTGACGCTGGCCTTCTGCTTCCTGCTGTTCTTTGCCTCGCTCATCCCGCTGATCAGCGGCCAGATCGGCACCGACTTCATGCACGAGAGCGACAACGGCCGTATCACGGTCAACGTGGAGCTGCAGCTGGGTACCCGCATCGACGAGACCCTCAAGACGGCCCGCAAGCTGGAAGCCCGTTTCTGCGAGCTGGTGCCTGAAATCCGCCTGATCTCGACTTCGGCCGGTTCGAACGACGACGCCGGTGTGGCTGCTATCTTCTCTTCAACGACCAACTACAAGATCTCGATGCGTATCACCTGTTCCAAGAAGAACGAACGTGAGCGCGGCATCTTCGAGATTGCTGAAATATTGCGTGAGGAAATGGCCCAGTATCCCGAAATCGTCAGTTTCCAGGCGCAGACCTCGGGCGGTATGGGCGGTGGCGGCACCTCGGTTGAAGTGGAAATTTACGGCTATGACTTCGACGAGACCAACCGCGTGGCTGAACAGATCCGCCAGCGCATCCAGGACAACGTGCCCGGTGCCCGCGACATCATCAACAGCCGCGACAAGGACCGCGTCGAACTGCTGGTCAACCTGGACAAGGAGAAACTGGCCCGCCACGGCCTGACCTCGGGCACGGTGGCCACCTATCTGCGCAACCGTGTGAACGGCGTCACTGCCGGCCTGCTCAAGGACGACGGCGACGAATACTACATCGTGGTACGCCTCAAGGAAGAGAACCGCAACTCGATCTCCAGCATCGAGGATATTTCCATCCCTGCGCCGACGGGACAGAACATCAAACTGAGCGAAGTGGCCACTATCGGTGAATACTGGACGCCGCCCACGATCACCCGCAAGAGCCGCCAGCGCTACCTGACCCTGACAGTGACGCCCTACCACACTTCGCTGGGCGACCTGGCTGCCGCCATTGAGCAGGAAATCGACCAGATCGACATGCCCTCCGGCATCACCACCCGCCTGGCCGGTAACTTCGAGGACCAGCAGGAGAGTTTCGGCGACATGGGTACTTTGATGCTGCTCATCATCATGTTGGTATATATCGTCATGGCTTCGCAGTTTGAATCGTTCGCCAAGCCGGCCATCATCATGTTTGCCATTCCGTTCGCCCTGACGGGTGTGATCGCGGCCCTGCTCATCACGGGCATCACGCTGGACATCATCGGTGCGCTGGGTATCATCATGCTGGTGGGTATTGTGGTCAAGAACGGTATCGTGCTGGTGGACTACATCAACCTGCTGCGCGACCGGGGCCACGAACTGAGCGAGGCTATCGCCATGGCTGGTGCTTCCCGTCTGCGACCGGTATTGATGACGGCTTTCACCACCATCCTGGGTATGCTGCCCATGGCCCTGAGCCAGGGTGAAGGTTCCGAGATGTGGCATCCGCTGGGCATCGTCGTCATGGGCGGTCTGCTGGTTTCGACCATCATCACTTTGATTGTCGTGCCGGTGATGTATGCCCTGGTGAGCCGCCACGGCGAGCGCGACAAGGAAGAGAAGAACCGCAAGAACTTCATCTTTATGCAGATTGCGGATGATCGTAAACCCTCAAACAAGTAACAACAATGAAGGCTGTATTCATAATATTCAACCAGGCCAACACCTCGCGCATTGAGTTTATGCTCGATGAGCTGAAGATAAACGGCTTCACATTTTTTGAACAGGTACAGGGCCGCGGCAGTCACACGGGCGAACCCCGGCGCGGCACCCACAGCTGGCCCGAAATGAACTCGGCGGTGATCACTGTCGTGGAGGACGGCCAGGTGGAGGAACTGCTCTCCTGCGTTCACAAGCTGGACCTGCGCAACAAGGACGTCGGCATCCGTGCCTTCGTCTGGAATATCGAGCAAACGGTCTGAGGCCGATTGCCCAAGTGAAAAAGAAAAATTATCTTTGTGAGCTCTTTTAGAGATAAATAAATCTGAATATATATGATGGATGTATTGTTAGGCCTCCAGTGGGGCGACGAAGGAAAAGGCAAGGTAGTTGACGTACTGACGCCTGACTATGAACTGATCTGCCGCTTTCAGGGCGGACCCAATGCCGGTCACACGCTGGAGTTCGAAAACAAGAAATATGTGTTGCGTTCGATCCCCTCGGGCATCTTCCAGGGCGACAAAGTGAACGTCATCGGCAACGGCGTGGTGCTGGATCCGGCACTGTTCCAGGCCGAGATCGAGCAGCTGGCTGCTTCGGGTCACCAACTGACCGGCCGGCTGAAAATCTCGCGCAAGGCACACCTGATCCTGCCGACCCACCGCCTGCTGGACGCTGCCAACGAGGCTGCCAAGGGCGCCGGCAAGATCGGCACCACGGGCAAGGGCATCGGCCCGACCTATACCGACAAGACGGGGCGCAACGGCCTGCGCGTCGGTGACATCGAATGCAACTTCCAGGAAAAATACGAGGCCCACAAGCAGCGCCATCTGTCGATGCTCTCGCAGATGGGCTTCAGCGTGGATGCCGCCAAGCTGGCAGAGGATGAAAAGACATGGTTCGAGGGCGTGGAATGCCTCAAGACCTTCGAGTTCATCGACAGCGAGCACTTTGTGAACAAGCAGTTGCAGGCCGGTAAGAAGATACTCTGCGAAGGGGCCCAGGGCACGATGCTCGACATCGATTTCGGGTCGTATCCCTTCGTCACCTCTTCCAACACCATCTGCGCCGGTGCCTGCACCGGCCTGGGCGTAGCCCCCAACCGCATCGGCAAGGTCTATGGCATCTTCAAGGCTTACTGCACCCGCGTGGGCAGCGGTCCCTTCCCCACCGAACTATTTGACGAGACGGGCCAGGCCATGCGCGACAACGGCCATGAATACGGCAGTGTGACGGGCCGTCCCCGCCGCTGCGGCTGGATCGACCTGGTGGCCCTGCGCTATGCCGTGATGATCGACGGGGTGACCGACCTGATCATGATGAAGAGCGACGTGCTCGACCAATTCGAGACCATCAAGGCCTGCGTGGCCTACAAGGTGAACGGTGTCGTCACCGAGGATTTCCCCTACGACATCGACGAGGGAGAAGTAGAACCCATCTATACCGAACTGCCGGGTTGGCAGACCGACATGACGCACATGAAGTCGGAGGACGAGTTCCCCGAGGAATTCAACCAGTACCTCTCCTTCCTGGAGGATGAGCTGGGTGTCCGCATCAAGATCGTCTCGGTAGGTCCCGACCGCGAGCAAACCATTCAACGTTATTGACCATGGCTGTACAACGACCGTCCATCCCCAAGGGCACGAGGGATTTCTCGCCCGAGGAGATGGCCAAACGCAACTATATCTTCAACACAATCCGTTCAGTGTACGAGCTGTACGGATTTCGCTGTATTGAGACCCCTGCCATGGAGCAGCTCTCCACGCTGATGGGCAAGTACGGCGACGAGGGTGACAAGCTGCTGTTCAAGATCCTGAATTCGGGCGATTACCTGGCGCCCCTGAGCGACGAGCAACTGCTGTCGCGTCAGTCGGCCCGCCTCACCGGCCAACTCTGCGAGAAAGGCCTTCGCTACGACCTGACCGTGCCTTTCGCCCGCTACGTGGTGATGCATCGGGGCGAACTCAGCTTCCCCTTCAAGCGCTACCAGATCCAGCCCGTCTGGCGGGCCGACCGCCCGCAAAAGGGCCGCTACCGCGAATTCTACCAGTGCGACGCCGATGTGGTGGGCAGCGATTCCCTGATGAACGAGGTGGAACTGCTGCAGATCATCGACGAGGTGTTCCGCCGCCTGGGCATCCGGATCTCGGTCAAGCTCAACAACCGCAAGATCCTGAGCGGCATCGCCGAGATCCTGGACGAGCAGGAACACCTGGTCGAAATCACCGTGGCCATCGACAAACTGGAGAAAATCGGCCTGGACAAGGTGAACGAGGAGCTGGCTGCCAACGGGGTGAAAGCCCAGGCCATCGCCAAGCTGCAGCCCATCCTGGCCCTGAGCGGTGACAATACCGCCAAGCTGGAGGCCCTCAAAACCATCCTGGCCAGCAGCCAGGACGGCATGAAAGGCATCGAGGAGCTCGAATATATCCTGGGCGTGGTCTCCGCTCTGCCGCTGCGCTGCCAGCTGGAAATCGACCTGTCGCTGGCCCGCGGCCTGAACTACTACACGGGCACCATCATCGAAGTCAAAGCCCTGGATGTGGCCATGGGCAGCATCACGGGCGGCGGCCGCTACGACAACCTGACGGGTGTTTTCGGCCTGCCGGGCGTATCGGGTGTGGGCATCTCGTTCGGGGCCGATCGCATTTTCGACGTGCTCAACCAGCTCGACCTCTATCCCGCCTCGTCGCTGTCGCGCACCGAGGTGCTGTTTGCCAACTTCGGCGAGCGGGAAGTGCGCTACTGCCTGCCGCTGGCCGCTGCCCTGAGGCAGGCCGGCATCCGCACCGAGGTCTATCCCGACGCCGGCAAGCTGAAGAAACAGTTTGCCTATGCCGACGACCACCAAATCGCGCTGATGGCCATCGCCGGTGAAAACGAAATCAACGAACAGAAAATACAGATCAAGAACATGCAGACCGGCCAGCAGGAAAGCATTGCCAAGGACGACTTGGTGGCCTATGTGAAGGGCCTGTTGTCTGCCTAAAAACATACCAAGAACATGAGTGTACAAGAACTGAGCGAACAGGAGCAGGGACGCCGCCAAAGCATGCAGGCCCTGCGCGACATGGGCATCGAGCCCTACCCTGCCGCACTATATCCCACCGATGCCTTCTCTGTCGAGATCAAGGCCAACTTCAAGGATGACGAGGAGCCCAAGCGCCAGGTCTGCGTGGCCGGCCGCATCATGTCGCGCCGCATCATGGGCAAGGCTTCCTTCATGGAACTGAAAGATTCCCAGGGCCGCATCCAGATCTATGTGAACCGCGATGAAATCTGCCCCGGCGAAGACAAGGAAATGTACAACACCGTCTTCAAGAAACTGCTCGACATCGGCGACTTTGTCGGCATCAAGGGTTTCGTGTTCCGCACCCAGACGGGCGAGATCTCGGTCCATGCCCAGGAGCTGACCGTGCTGGCCAAGACCCTGCGCCCGCTGCCGGTGGTCAAGATGAAGGACGGCGTGGTCTATGACGCCTTCAACGATCCCGAGCTGCGCTACCGCCAGCGCTATGTCGACCTGGTGGTGAACGAGGGTGTGAAGGACATCTTCATCAAGCGTACCAAGATTTTCAACGCCATGCGCGAGTTTTTCAACCAGCATGGCTACCTGGAAGTCGATACGCCCGTGTTGCAGTCCATCCCCGGCGGTGCCGCCGCCCGGCCTTTCATCACCCATCACAACGCCCTGGACATCCCGCTCTACCTTCGCATTGCCAACGAGCTCTACCTCAAGCGCCTGATCGTGGGCGGTTTCGAGGGTGTGTATGAGTTCTCGCGCAACTTCCGCAACGAAGGCATGGACCGCACGCACAATCCCGAATTTACCTGCATGGAGATCTATGTCTCCTACAAGGACTACCTGTGGATGATGCAGTTTACCGAGCAGATGCTCGAATACATCACCACCCAGGTGCTGGGCACCACCGAGGTGCAGAACGGCGACAACGTGATCTCGTTCAAGGCGCCCTTCCGCCGCCTGACGATGACCGATGCCATCAAGGAGAGCACCGGCGTGGACATCACCGGCATGGACGAAGACCAGATCCGCGAGGTGTGCAAGCGCCTGGGCGTGGAGCAGGACCAGACCATGGGCAAGGGCAAGCTCATCGACGAGCTGTTCGGCGCCACCTGTGAGGGCAAACTCATCCAGCCCACCTTCATCATCGACTATCCCATCGAGATGTCGCCGCTGACCAAGCGCCACCGCAACAACCCCAACCTGACCGAACGCGTCGAACTCTTTGTCAACGGCAAGGAACTGTCCAACGCCTATTCCGCGCTGAACGAC
>JAFSRR010000034.1 GCA_017446025.1 Bacteroidales bacterium
CTGGGGTTGAACACTTCCAGCGCGGCATCCATCCCCCGGCGATCCACCTGGACAGTCTGTGCAAAGGTCAACACCAGGCCCGCCGTATCGCGATAGCTGAAACGACTTTCCCAACTCTCCCGGCCAAAGGCTTCCAGCAAAAGATCGGAAGCGCCGACAATGGTATCCCCCGGAGAGGCGTCTGTGCCGCTTGCCGCCATGAGAACTTCGCCTGCCACCGTCACATCGTCCAGCACAAAGGTGCCGGCCGCCGATTCGGCATCCCAGGCGTAAAAACGGAAAGTCATCGCTCCGCTACTGATTTGATCGACATCGACCTGATGCAGCAGATTCTTCTTCTCCACATCGGCCATTTCGAAGACATTGCCCGCCAGCACCTTGACCGTGGTATCCTGTCCCAGCCAGCGGGCCGGCAGGTTGGCCGCATAGTTGTCGGCGCTGCTGCGCACTGCGTAGTGGCGGATACCCGTCGAGCTGCGCGTCACCTTGAAGGTGATGCTTTCGACCCGCACCTGTCGGCCCGGATCGGGACTGAGGGTGAATTCGTAGTACTGGTCGGGGCTGCCGCCCTGTCCGGCCAGGGGCCAGCCTTTGAAACTGAACACTTCCTTGGCCGAAGGGGAGGCGCCCAACTTCCAGGCCTCCTGGCCGGGCACGGCCCGGAAGGGCCCGAACGTCAGCCCTTCGACCTGCGGCAAAGGCGTCGGATCGGTCCGACCGTTGCGACCCGAGACGATACTGTCGAAGGCATACTGTACGCTGAAAGGTTCGGCTGCCAGCATGGCCGGCAGTGCCAACACCGCCGAAACCACCGTCAGAGCCTTTTTCCAACCCGCTGGGAAACAGCGGGCAACACGCTTTTGAATGAAAAAAATCTTTTTCATAGCATTGAATTTAAAAAGTTAGACATAGGTGTTTTTCCAGGGAGCAAATATAGCGATATATAAACACAAAACAAATACAGGGTAAATTATTACTTGATTATTATTTAACAATCATCGTAAAAAAGTCTTACTCTGATTTGATAAATGGCTGAATGTGTATATCTTCGTGACAACACAACTGACATAATGAAATCATGAAAAGAATCCCCGCCCTCCTCTTCCTGCCGGCCGCTTTGCTGCTGGCCGAAGTTGTTGCCTCATGCAGCCCGGACAAGAAAAAAGCCCACTACCCCTTCCAGCCTGTTTCCTTCACCCAGGTGCATGTTTCCGATGCCTTCTGGAGTCCGCGCCTGGAAGCCGCCCGGCAAGTGACCATCCCGCTGGCATTCAGCAAGTGTGAAGAAACCGGCCGTTACGACAACTTCGTCAAGGCAGCCGACCAGATGCACAGCAGCGAGAACAAGGGCTACCGTGTCGGAGGCTATTCTTTCGACGACACCGATGTCTATAAGACCATCGAAGGTGCCTCCTACCTGCTGCAGACCCACCCCGACCCCCGGTTGGTCGCCTATATCGACAGCGTGCTCGACATCGTGGCCGCCGCCCAGGAGCCGGACGGATATCTCTACACGGCCCGCACCATGAATCCCCGGCGACCGCACAGTTGGGCCGGCACGAAGCGTTGGGAAAAAGTCGAAGACCTCAGTCATGAGTTCTACAACCTGGGCCACATGGTCGAAGGGGCCGTCGCCCACTATCAGGCAACAGGCAGCCGCAAATTTCTCGACATCGCCATCCGTTATGCCGACTGTGTCTGCCGTGAAATCGGTCCGCAGGAAGGACAGACCGCCCGCGTGCCGGGCCATCAGATTGCCGAAATGGCCCTGGCCAAGCTCTACACTGTCACAGGCGATGCCAAATACCTGCAGCAGGCGCGCTTTTTCCTCGACCAGCGCGGCCGTACCGAGGCCCGCAGCGCCTACAACCAGTCGCACCGGCCCATTCTTGAGCAGGACGAGGCCGTCGGACACGCCGTCAGGGCCATGTACATGTATTCGGGTATCGCCGACGTGGCCGCCCTCACCGGCGACACAGCCTACATAGCCGCCATCGACCGTATCTGGGACAATATCGTATCGAAAAAGCTGTATCTCACCGGCGGCGTGGGGGCGACAAGCCGGGGCGAAGCCTTCGGCCGCAACTACGAACTGCCCAATGCCAGCGCCTACTGCGAGACTTGCGCGGCCATCGGCAATGTCTATCTCAATGAGCGGCTGTTCCTGCTCCACGGACAGAGCAAATACATCGACGTGTTGGAACGCACCTTATATAATGGCTTGATTTCCGGAGTATCGCTCGACGGCGGACGTTTCTTCTACCCCAATCCACTGGCCTCCCATGGCGGCTACCAACGCCAGGCCTGGTTTGGCTGCGCCTGCTGTCCGTCCAACATCTGCCGTTTTCTGCCCTCCCTGCCGGGCTATGTCTATGCCAGACGGGACAACGATCTGTATGTCAACCTGTTTATGGGCGGAGAAGCCGAGATCGATTTAAAAAGCACCAAGGTCGGCATCCAACAACAGACCACCTATCCCTGGGGGGCGTTCACCGACATCACGGTCAATCCTCAAAAGGAAGTCCGTTTCAAATTGAAAATCAGGATCCCCGGCTGGATCAAAAACCAGCCCGTCCCCAGCGATCTCTACCACTACAGCGACGGTCTGACACCTTCCTGGTCGGTCTGCCTCAATGGTGAGATGCTGGCCGACAGTCCCCGGAGCGATGCCGACGGTTACTACAGCATCGACCGTCGATGGAAGAAAGGCGATGTGGTGAGCCTCTATTTTGACATGCCGGTCAGAAGAGTCCAAGCCAACGACCAGGTCCTCGCAGACCAAGGCCTCACCGCCGTCGAATGCGGTCCTCTTGTCTATTGTGCCGAACAATGCGACAACGCCCTGGATGTGCTCAACTGCCAGCTGTCGCCCACGTCTGTTTTCAAGCAGCGCGACCTCTATTTCCACCAGTCTGCGACAGATCAGGCTCTCTGGGAGAGCGACACCGACGAGGTCGATCTGCAGGGCAAGGGCTACCGTCTCCTTGAAATCGACACCCAGGCCTTTGTGCCCGACCATCCCGAACAGACCACCACCCTGCGCCTGATCCCCTATTTTGCCTGGGCTCACCGCCAGACCGGTCCCATGACTGTCTGGCTGAAATAGTGATCAATGAATAACCATTATAATACACTGATAATGAAACACTTGTTTAATAAGATGCTGCTTTTCGCGGCAGTAACGCTGGTTCCCGGATGGAGCGCAGCGCAAAAATGGGAAGGGCTGGCCGACAGCCCGCAGATGGGATGGAACAGCTGGAACAAATTCGGTCCGAAAATCAGTGAAGAGCTCATCCGCCAGCAGGCCGATGCCATGGTGGACGAAGGGCTGCTGGAAGCCGGCTACATCTACCTGAACATGGACGACTGCTGGCACGGCGAGCGCGACGGCGACGGCTTTGTCCAGGCCGATCCCAAGACCTTTCCCTCGGGCATAGCAGCCCTGGCCGACTATGTACACGCCAAAGGCTTGAAACTGGGCATCTACTCCGATGCCGGCCGCAAGACCTGCGCCGGCCGCACGGGCAGCTTCGGCCATGAATACCAGGATGCCCTGCAATACGCCCGCTGGGGCATCGACTACCTCAAATACGACTGGTGTTCCACCGAAAACATCAATCCGCGCGGAGCCTATGCCCTGATGCGCGACGCCCTGCGTGCCGCCGGCCGTCCCATCTTGTTCAGCATGTGTGAATGGGGCAGCAACAAGCCCTGGGAATGGGCCCAAGACATCGGGCACTCCTGGCGCACCACCGGCGACATCACTGCCCGCTTTGCCGGCACGTCGCGTCAACGCGGCTGGGGGCAGACCGTCTTGAGCATCATCGACCAAAACGCCCCTTTGCGCAAATATGCCGGCCCGGGCCATTGGAACGATCCCGACATGCTTGAAGTGGGCAATGGCATGAGTGTCAACGAAGACCGGGCCCATTTCAGCATGTGGTGCATGATGGCCGCGCCGCTCATCCTGGGCAACGACCTGTCCAAAATGACCGACGAAACCCGGGCCATCATCCTCAACAAAAAAGTGATTGCCATCGACCAGGACAAACTGGGCGTGCAGGGCCTGCGCTACAAAACCGAAAACGAGATTGAATACTGGTTCAAGCCGCTCGAGGGCGGCGACTGGGCCTTCTGCCTGCTCAACCGCGGCACCGAGCCCGTATCGTGCAACATCGACTGGCAGAGCCTCAATCTCACCGACGATGAAGTAAGTGGGCTGTCCACCGCCTTCGACACCATTGTATATAATATAGAGGATCTCTGGCAGAGCAACGCCCGCAAGGCCAAGGTCGGCACCACCAGGAAACCCCTCAACGTGACCGTACCCGGCCACGATGTGGTCCTCTACCGCCTGACGCCCGCCAAAAAGAAATAACCACTCTCCTAAAACGGCGACTACCTACTACAGTAATCGCGTCTATTCCGCTGCTGCTGATTTTCGGACATAGCCCCCGAAGGCTCACTAAAATACCCTTCGGTCGCTATGTCCTGCAAATATACCGCAGCAGCTCCCATCGTACTGCGCAAGTGGGAGGGGCTATATTGAGCATAAAAAAAGGACTCCAGACTGGTGTCTGAAGTCCCTAAAACGGCGACTACCTACTCTCCCACTTACGCAGTACCATCGGCGTGGTCGGGCTTAACTTCTCTGTTCGGGATGGGAAGAGGTGGATCCCCGACGCTATAGTCACCTTAAACTCCTCTCTGTGATGACCCTCGTGGGGGACCACAGGCCGCTTCGGCGCGGCAGGCGATTCCTTAACATATCGAACAAGTAGAAAAGAACGGGGCGATCCGCGGAGGAAAGCTCTCGGGCTATTAGTACCGCTCGGCTTTGACGTTACCGTCTTTACACCTGCGGCCTATCAACGTCGTAGTCTCCGACGACCCTCAAGGGATATCTCATCTTGAAGCCGGCTTCGCGCTTAGATGCTTTCAGCGCTTATCCGATCCGGACGTGGCTACCCGGCAGTGCACCTGGCGATACAACCGGTAAACCAGCGGTCCGTCCAACACGGTCCTCTCGTACTAGTGTCAGATCTCCTCAAATATCCTACGCCCATAACAGATAGAGACCGAACTGTCTCAC
>JAFSRR010000035.1 GCA_017446025.1 Bacteroidales bacterium
CACAGTTGGAAGGCTTCCAGGGCGTCCTGGTACTGTCCGGCATTCATGGCGCAGGAGCCCAGGTAGAAATAGGCGGTGGGAGCATAGACCGACAGCGGGTAGTCGAGCAGAAACTGTTTCAATTTGGAGCTGGCGTCCATCCTGCCCAGCCGAAAGGCCGAGGCGGCTTGCATGAAACGGGCATGCTCGGTCTGGTCGATGCTGAGCGCCTGGGAGAGCAGGCTGACAGAATAGTCCGAAAACAGGGTCTCTATACTGCGGTAGCAAATGGCAAACTCTTCCTCTTGGAACTGCTGGGCCGACAGCCGATAGAGCCGGGCTGCATTGCCTCTTGCATCCGGTTCCTGGGCCAGGGCGACCGACAGGCAGAGCAGGCCTGCGAGGATGGACAGCATTTTTTTCATAGCGCTTTTATAAAATAGGAGTGCATGGTTTTATTCTCTGCAAAAATATCTCTCTTCTCTGTCTTTGCCAAATAAAACCTTCAAAGAAGACGAACAAAAAAAGCAGCTGCAACATCGTTGCAACTGCCTCGGCTCTTCAGGTAGGACTTGAACCTACGACCCCCTGATTAACAGTCAGGTGCTCTAACCGACTGAGCTACTGAAGAAGAATTGCTAATTCTTGCGAAAAGCGGAGCAAAAGTACGGTGTTATTTCGAATAATGCAATATATTTGCATGAAAAAAATTCGCGAAATAATTTTTGAGTAGGCTCACCAGCTATGGACAAGAAAGCATACAGTCTCTTTTCGACCTTAATAATCATTGCATTAGGTGGAATGCTGAGTTCGGCGGCAACACCCGACGACCGCAATTTCAAAATCAGCCGCAACTACAATATTTTCTCCTCCGTTTTCAGGGAACTCAGTGAGTTTTATGTAGACTCGACCGATGTGGACGCGGCCTTCGGCAATGCCATCGAGGGGCTGCTGTCCGACTACGATCCTTACACGGAGTATATACCCGAAGAGGAAATGACCGATTTCAAATACCTCACCACGGGCGAATATGGCGGCATCGGGGCACTGATCAGCCGCCGTGGCAACAAGGTTTTCGTCACCGAACCCTATGAAGGCTTGCCTGCCCAGAAAGCCGGTGTCCAGTTTGGAGATGAGATTGTGGAGATTGACGGAGAAAAGATGGAAGGGCAGGAAGTGTCGTATGCCAGTTCCAAGCTGCGCGGACAGCCCAATACGGAACTGGTCTTGCTCTTGCGCCGGGAGGGACAGAAGAAACCGCTGAAAATCAAAATTAAACGCGAATTGATTGTGATGGACCAGGTGCAGTATGCCGGCATGGTGGACGCTGAGACGGGTTATATCTATCTGAACAGTTTCACCGACAAGGCCGCCGAGGAGGTGCGCCGGGCCGCCGAGCAACTCAAGGCACGGGGAGCCACCCGTCTGATCCTCGATTTGCGCGGCAATGGCGGAGGCCTGCTCACGGAGGCTGTGTCTATCTGCAATCTTTTCGTCGCCAAGGGGGAGGAAATTGTTTCGACCCGGGGCCGGGTGCCCACCTGGGATCGAATCTACCGGACGATGCGTCAGCCTCTTGATACCCAGATGCCCCTGGTGGTGCTCACCAACAACGGCTCGGCTTCGTCTTCGGAAATCGTGGCCGGAGCGCTTCAAGACCTGGACCGGGCGGTCATCGTCGGTTCCCGCACCTATGGCAAGGGGCTGGTGCAGACGACGCGCGAAGTGGCCTACAACGGCATGCTCAAGGTGACCACGGCCAAATACTACATTCCCAGCGGCCGTTGCATCCAGGCCATCGACTATGCCAACCGCAACGCCGACGGCAGTGTGGGGCGTATTCCCGACAGCCTGACCACCGTCTTTTCGACCCGTCACGGACGCCAGGTGCGCGACGGAGGCGGCATCATGCCCGACGTCGAGGTGAAAGTGCCCGAATTGTCCAATTTATCGGTCCAGTTGGTCCTTGACAACCATATTTTCGACTTTGCCAACCGCTATGCCCGCGAGCACAGCACCATCGCCCCGCCCCGCGAGTTCCGCCTCAGCGAACAGGACTACCTCGCCTTCAAGGAGTTTGTGACAAAACGCGGTGTCAGCTACGACCTGCGCAGCCGGCAGGAGATGAAGTCCCTGAAAAGGATCCTCGAATACGAAGGCTTCATGGAAACGGCCAGGGAAGAGTTTGCCGCCCTGGAAAAAAAGATCGGCAAGGACCTGGATCACGACCTGGATCAGTTCCGTCCGGAAATAGAAAAACTGCTGCGGCAGGAAATCATCCTCCGTTATTACTACCAAAAGGGTCAGTTGGAGGCCTCTCTGGTCGATGATGAAGGGGTGGCGCAGGCCGTCAAAATCCTCTCAGACAGTGCCCGTTATCGCTCGATTCTGCATCTTGGAGATTGATTTTCAGGAAAAAACGGGAACTCCTCCCAAAAATTTTTCAAAAAACTTTTGCAGGATAGATTTTTAGCCTATCTTTGCAGCCGCAAAAATGGCCGCAAACGGCAGACCGGATTTGCGAGGTAAGGCCCATTCGTCTATCGGTTAGGACGCAAGATTTTCATTCTTGAAAGAGCAGTTCGATTCTGCTATGGGCTACTAACTTTAAAAGCAATTTTGAAATGGCTAATCACAAATCATCTCTGAAGAGAATCCGTCAGACTCAGACCAGACGTTTGAACAACCGTTACTATGCCAAGACCGCACGCAATGCCGTCCGCAAACTTCGTGCCACCACGGACAAGGCTGAGGCTGAAGCTATGCTGCCCAAGGTATGTTCGATGTTGGATCGCCTGGCCAAGAAAGGCATCATCCATAAGAACAAGGCTGCCAACCTGAAGTCGGGATTGACCGTTGCTGTCAACAAACTGGCCTAAGGTCCAAGCTACCATCACACGGTGACGTGTGTCAGACTGTATCTTAGATACGGTCTTTTTTTTTCTTATCACCATGACGGTACTCTACGAAGACAACCATCTGATCATCATCAACAAGTCGGGCTCCGAGATTGTGCAGTCCGACAAGACGGGTGATGTGTCGCTCGAAGACAGCCTCAAGCTGTGGATCAAAGAAAAATACCACAAGCCGGGCAATGTCTTCCTGGGCGTGGCGCATCGTCTGGACCGACCCGTGTCGGGGGTGGTGGTCTTTGCCCGTACCAGCAAGGCCCTGACGCGGCTCAACGAGATGTTCCGCAACGGCGAGGTGCACAAAACCTACCTGGCCATCGTCAAGAACGCCCCCCGAGAGCCTGAGGGTACCCTGGAACAGTATCTGGTCCGTAACGAACAGCAGAACAAATCGTATGTTTACGACCGGGAGCGCCCCGGCGCCAAAAAGGCCATTCTGCATTACCGGCTGGTGGGCCGGAGCGACCGCTACTGCCTGCTGGAAGTCGACCTCAAGACGGGCCGGCATCATCAGATCCGTTGCCAGCTGGCCGCCATGGGTTGTCCCATCAAGGGCGATTTGAAATATGGTTTCCCGCGCTCCAATCCGGGCGGAGGCATTTCGTTGCATGCCCGGAAGATCTCCTTCATCCATCCCGTCAGCAAGGAGTTGATAGAGGTGACAGCCCCCTTCCCCGAGGACGAGCCGCTGTGGCAATGTTTCCAAAATGAATAAAGATACAGCCTCTAAACATTTATAATCTGTTAAATTCGAGATAAAACGTGCTAATTGCAAAATTTTCAGAGGACAGTATTTGGAGGCAATCAAAAAAGGGCATATATTTGTTCCGTGTTTTTCATGGTATTAGATTTAAGGTTAATGAAGAGAGTTTGTCGGGAGATAAGCTTTTTTAAGAGAGGAAGCGCCAATAACGCTTCCTCTTCTTTTTGTCTTCTCCCGAAAGGAGAATTCTTTTTATTTTTGTCACCGGATCAGTAATCGTCTATGCATATTTTCTATACGCCCGATATTCTGGAAAGCCCTTTCCTGCCTGAGGAGGAATCGGCCCATTGCATCAAGGTGCTGCGCATGCAGCCCGGCGACAGGATCTGTCTGACCGACGGTCGGGGTTGTTTCTATACGGCCGGCATCGTCGAGGCGCATCCCAAGCATTGCGGGGTGGAGATTCTCGAGACCTTGCCCCAAAAGACACGTCCGGGCCGCCTGTATGTGGCAGTGGCGCCCACCAAGAACCTCGACCGGATGGAGTGGCTCACCGAAAAGCTGACGGAAATCGGCATCGACGGGCTGTTTTTCCTCGCCTGCCGCTATTCGGAACGCCGCGTGTTGAAGACCGACCGTCTGGTCAAGATCGCGGTATCGGCCATGAAGCAGTCGCAGCGGGCCACCTTGCCCTTGATAGGGGAACTGACAGACTTCGACGATTTTGTCGGCCGATATCCCGAAGCCGACCGTTTCATCTGTCATTGTCACAGCGAAGCGGAGGCCGGTCGGCGCCTCTTGCTCAACGATTGTTGCCAGGCAGGACACGATGCCCTGGTCTTGATAGGTCCGGAAGGGGATTTCAGCCTCTCCGAGGTAGAAAAAGCCAAGTCTTTGGGCTATACGCCCGTCACGCTGGGCGACATGCGTCTTCGCACCGAGACGGCCGCTTTGATGGCCGGTCTGACTTTACAGATGAAGTCGCTTTATTCAAACTGAAAGCTCAACACAATCAGCCGGGAAGAGATTTTTTCGAAGGCGTTGGTGTAGTGGACGAAGGCGGCGTCGCTCTCTTCGTTGCGATTGTGCTCGAAAATATCGCTCAGTCCCAGGCAGAGTTTCAATTCCGGCACAAAGCGGAAATAGGGAGTGTAGAAATCGCAGCCCACGCCGATTTCCCAATAGGTGTTCAGTTCCTTGAGCTGGATCTCTTTTTTCTTGCGCCGGCCGGCATCGATTCCCAGGCTGACACCGGTCAGAAGATAGGGCCGGTAGTTGTCGGTGCGGGCACCCCGGTAGCGCAGGTTCAAAGGCAGCATGATGTAGTTGGAACGGATGTTGGCCGTGACAATCTCGCAGTCGGGCTGGTCGGAAACCAGCGCCATGGTCTTCGATCCGAAATGGATGGTCGGGCTCAGCCGCAGGCTCAGGTTGTCGCGCAGACGGTAGTCGCCCAGCACGCCCACGCTGAATCCGGGCGAATAGGAGGGAACGCTGCCATACCAGGTGGCTCCGTTTTCATCGACCGCTCCGGTATGTTCGATTTGGAAATCCTGGGTATGCAGGCCGACAAAGAAGCCGAAATGATAGGGCCGCATATCCTCGTATTGCAGATATTGCGGCTTTTTGTGCTGGGCCGACAGGGGCAGGGCCGCCAGGCTCAGCAAAAGAAGGCTCCAAAATGTCTTGTCGGGGCGTTTCATACAGTTGTTCAAGCCCAAGTAAAACGATTTTTTTCCAGAAATATTGCAGCCGCTGGTGCTGGTATGCGAAAAAACTGCTATTTTTGCCGTGAATTAATAACCCCGGAGGACAACCTCCATAAATTTATTGTACGACTATGGCTTACGTTATTAGCGAAGATTGCGTTGCTTGCGGAACCTGTATTGACGAATGCCCCGTCGGCGCTATTTCTGAAGGTGACATCTACAAGATCGATCCGGGAATGTGCACCGAATGCGGTACTTGCGCCGATGCTTGCCCGTCGGAGGCAATCCACCTTGGATAAATGACTCTGTTTATCTGAAGAAACAAGCAGCGATCTTGCGCCCCGTGGCAGCAAGGTCGCTTTTTTTTCATACCTTTACGTCATCAAAAACGACTGAGCTATGTTTGCAACTTCCACTTATCAGCAGAGACGTCAGACGCTGGCCCGCCGTCTGGGCAGCGGCCTGGTGTTGTTCCCCGGCAACGAGGAGAGTCCGATGAACTATCCCGACAACTGCTATCACTTCCGTCAGGACAGCAGTTTCCTTTATTATTTCGGTATTGATTTTCCGGGTATCACCGCCCTGATGGATATCGATGAAAACAGGGAAATACTCTTTGGCGACAATTATACTATCGACGACATTGTGTGGATGGGTCCTCAGCCCACCATGGAGGAGCGGGCGGCCGAAGTCGGGGTGACAGAGGTGCTGCCTACCGCCCAAATCGCCTCATTCATTGCCAAAGCGCTGCAACAGCATCGCCAGATTCATTTTGTCCTCCCTTATCACCATGCCGTCCAGATCAAGCTGGCCGAGTGGCTGGGTTGCCGCCCCTGCGAGTTGGAGGCAAAGGTCTCCCTGCCGCTGACCAAAGCCATCATCGCCCAGCGTGAGATCAAATCGGCCGAGGAGATAGCCGAAATAGAAAAAGGCGTGGATCTGTCGGTCGATATGCACATTGCCGCCATGCAGACGGCCCGTCCGGGAATATACGAGGCCGAGGTGGCCGCCAAGGTCTATGAGATAGCCCTGGCTGCCGACGGCGACATTTCCTTCCCCATCATTGCTTCGAAAAACGGTCAGACCCTGCACAACCACTATCACGGCAACCTGCTCAAAGCGGGCGATCTTTTTTTGCTGGATGCCGGGGCTGAGACGCCGTCACGCTACTGCGGCGATTTGTCGAGCACCTTTCCGGTGAGCCCCCGTTTCACCGACCGTCAGAAGATGATGTACGAGATTTCCCTGCAATCGCATTATACCGCCATCGAGCATTTGGCAGAGGGCGTTTCCTACCGCGACGTGCATTTCGCCGTCTGCCGCAAGATCGCCGACAACATGAAGGCCCTGGGCTTGCTCAAGGGGGCCACCGACGATATTGTGGCCGCCGGGGCCCATGCCTTGTTCCTCCCTCACGGACTGGGACACCAGATGGGTTTGGACGTGCACGACATGGAAAACCTGGGCGAAGTCTATGTGGGATATGACGAGGGCGAGAGCAAGAGCACCCAGTTCGGGCTGAAATCGCTGCGCTTTGCCAAAAAACTGCATGTGGGACATGTCTTTACCGTCGAGCCGGGACTGTATTTCATTCCCGAACTGATGGACCTGTGGCAGCAGCGTCATATTGCCGATGAATTCGTCAATTGGAAGGAAGTGGAGAAATGGCGCGATTTCGGCGGTATCCGCAACGAGGAAAACTACACCATCACGGCCGACGGCCCGCGCTGTCTGGGTCACAAGCGGAAACCCAAGACGGTGGAAGAAGTGGAAGCCATCACTGCGAAATGCCGCGGATGAGCATCCACAGATAGAGGGCATAGACAATCAGCAGCAAAGCGCCTTGCCAGCGTTCCACCCGATGGCGGCGCCCCTGTACGAAGAGCAGCACCAGCAGGCTGCCCAGGAAGGCCATGACAGCGTCTGTGAGCAGATTGGGATAGGCTTCCAAAGGCCGGATGACCGCACTGATGCCCAGCACGAAAAAGACATTGAAAATGTTCGAGCCGACGACGTTGCCGATGGCCAGATCGACATTTTTCTTGGAAGCGGCCATCACCGAAGTGGCCAGTTCGGGCAGCGAGGTGCCCAGTGCCACCACCGTCACGCCGATCACCGCATCGCTCACTCCCCAGGCGCGGGCTATCTTGACAGCATTCTTGACGATGAGTTCTCCGCCGCCCACCAGCCCGACCAACCCTGCAACAATCAGGAGCAAAGCCAGCAAGACAGGTTTTTCTCCCTTTTCATCACTGGTTTTGGATTCTTTTCCGCTCTTGATGCCTGTGCGGACGGTCTGAAACATGAATACCGCAAAGACAGCCAATAGCAACAGTCCGTCGGTCCGTCCGATGCCGCCGGGAGTATCGCCGATGAAAAAGTCCATTCCCAGCAGCAGGGCGAAAACTCCGGCTAGGACGCTCAGCGGCAGTTCGAAACGTCGCATGGAACGTTGCGAGGTGAGCGGGCAGACCAGGGCGGTCAACCCCAGGATGATGAAGACATTGATGGCGTTGCTGCCCAGGATATTGGTCAGGGCGATTTCGTTGTTGTCTTCGACGGCGGCCACAATATTGACCACCAACTCGGGCAGGGAGGTGCCGAACGCCACCACGGTCAGGCCGATCAGCAAATCGGAGACCTTGAGCCGGCGGGCAATGGCCGAAGCCCCGTCCACCAACCAGTCTGCCCCCAGGGTGAGGACGACAAATCCGGCAACTATCAACAGATAACTCATTTTCCAAACAGGTTGTTCAGGGTTTTCGATTCTTTGAGGCCTTCGGTGCTGATTCTCACTATCAGCTGTTGCTGATGGTCCAAACCGTAGTCTTGGGTGTAATGGAAATTCCAGGAGAACAGGCAATTGACGATACGGTTGCGAATCAGATAGACGAAGAGGTCGGTCCGGTTGTACAGGGACGACTGATAAAATGGATCCCCCTGGTTGAGCAGCTTGCCTTTTGTGGGATAGAGCGGAAACAGATTGTCGCCGGCATAGAGGGTGTTGCTCAGTCCCAGACGTTTCCATCGGGCAAAAAGAGAGATATGCGCTCCCTGGGGGAAGGCGGGATGGGCATCGACGCTGCGGTTGCGTTCGTATTCCACAATATACCCGGCCTGCAAACTGCACGAATCGAGCAGTGGCAGGTTGATACCGGCGTAAGGATACAGGACCAGGTCGTCGCTGACCCCTTCACGGACAATCAGGCGGTTGGCCAGATGGTTGAGTTGCATGATGCCGCCGGCAAAAAGCGCGCCCCGGTAATAACGACCGGTCAGCACCAGGCGAAAGGCCTCGTGCCGGTCTTCGGTCTGGCGTCCGCGCCAGTCGCAGAAAAACTCGGCAAAGCCGTTACTCCCACGGTATTGGAACAAGCCGCCCTGGATATTGGGATGCATGTAAGTCAGGGAGTCGTACATCAGAAATCCGGGCAGATCCGATTGTAAAAAGGTGAAGGGCACGGCACCAAGGCTCATCGTCAGACCGCGTCGCAAGTCGGAGTATTGGTAGTAGGCCGTCGGCACGACCGTCTTTTCCTCCAAGGGGGAGCCCATGGGCTGGATGAAATGCATCCCCACCATGAAGCGGTGGCTGATCTGGGGTGTTTCCTGCCAGCCCCAGCCGATTTCGGGCGAGACCCTCACCCCCATCAAGGTCTGTGAACGCTGTATCTCGGCTCCGTATTCACGGTTGTCGAAATAAGACAGCAACTCTGCCTTGTAGAGGAAGTCCTGGGCGGCAAGCAGCGAGGGACACAGCAGCAAAAGGAAGGACAAACGCTTCATATTACACGGGATCTACGTCAAAAAACAACTGAACCGACCGGTAATCAGGGTTTTTGTGCAGCGTTTCTTGAGCGCTGTAAAGATACTCCTTAATCTTGGACAGAGAAAGGGAGGGAGGCAATTTTAGACTGATCTTTTGCAGACAGAGACCCTTGATGCGTGAAACCGCCGGTGAAAAGGGACCGAAAACCATATCGGGCAGTCGGGGGGCAATCCAGGAAGCATAGCATTCGGCCGCTTTTTTGACCGTTGAGGCATCCCGGTGCTTGAACCAGACATCGACCAGGTAGCTGTAGGGCGGATAGGAAAACTGATGCCGTTGCTGCATTTCCTCGACATACATCTTTTTGTAATCGTTGTTCACGACGGCCTGCAGCAAGGGGTGCCCGGGATCGCGCGTCTGCACAACCACGGTGCCCCGACAGTCTTTGCGACCCGCCCGGCCGCTGACCTGCATCATCAGTTGGAAGGCTCTTTCATGGGCCCGGAAATCGGGGAAATTCATGATGGAATCGGCATCGAGGATACCCACCACCCGGACACGGCCGAAGTCGAGCCCTTTGGTCAGCATCTGCGTACCGACGAGGATGTCCGTACGGTGTTCTTCAAAGTCGGCGATCGCCCGCTCGTAGTGCTGCCGGCTCTTCATCGTGTCGGTGTCCATGCGTCCCAGGCGGGCAGCGGGAAACAGGGCATGGAGTTCTTCCTCGATTTTTTCGGTCCCGATGCCCGTGTCTGTTATTTCGTGGCTGCCACACTGGGGGCAGACGGCCGGCAGCGGCTGCGACCAACCGCAGTAGTGGCACTGCAACCGACCGCTTTGTTTGTGATAGTGGAGGCTGACATCGCAATGCGGGCAGCGGGGCGTCCAACCGCAACTGTGACAAGACAGCAGGGGGGCATAACCCCGGCGGTTGAGAAAGAGCATCGCCTGATCGCCGGCGTTTAGCGCTTCGCCGATTTTACCGATCAAAACAGGCGAAAACGACCCTTGCATCTCTTTGCGGCGACGCAGCGATTTGACATCTTCAACCAGTATCTCAGGCAGGGGGAGATGGTGGTAACGGACCGACAGCGAAACATGGCCGTATTTGCCTTCCACCGCTCGGTTGTAGCTTTCTATCGAAGGAGTGGCCGAACCAAGCAAGGCGTTGGCTCCATGCAGGCGGGCCAGCATCAAGGCTGCGTTGCGGGCATGATAGCGCGGGGCCGGCTCCTGTTGCTTGTAGGAGGGCTCGTGCTCCTCATCGACGATGACCAGTCCCAGGCGCCGGAAAGGCAGGAAGACCGACGACCTGACTCCGACCACCAGTTGATAGCTGTCCTGGCCGATGAGCCGGTTCCAGATTTCCACCCGTTCGGCCTCCGAGACTTTGGAATGATAGACGCACATGCTGTTGCCGAACACTTTTTTCAGCCGGGAGGTGATTTGGGTGGTCAGCGCGATTTCGGGCAGGAGATAGAGCACTTGCTCCCCCCGTGACAGGCAGTCCTTGATCAGGTGGATATAGATTTCGGTTTTGCCGCTCGAAGTGACGCCATGCAGCAGACAGACCGGTTTCACGGTCCAACTCTCCACGATGGAAGCATAGGCTTGCCGCTGTTCCCGGCTGAGCGGGCGGACGTCGGCCAGGGGAGCCTCTGTCTCTGTTTCCAGCCGGCTGACTTCCTTTTCGGTCACCTCCAGCAGACCACGTCCGACAAGTCCGTCAATGACTGCGCGCGAGCAGGCGGTCTGAGACATAAGGGCAGGCAGTGTCCACTCGGGCTGTCCTTGCCGTGTTTTTGCCATCATATAGTCCACGACCTGCTGTTGCCGCCCGGAGCGGGCCAACATCTTGCGGACGTTTTCCGGACAGGCCATCGTTTGTGCCAGCATGTCGGACAGCCGGATGAGGCGGCAGCGTTTCGGCCGGTAGTTCTCGGTGCGCTTCAAGCCTATCGGCAGACCGGCTTTCATCACCTCGCCGGGCGTGCAGGCGTAATAGTCGGCCATCCATTGCCAGAATTCCAATTGCTTTTCCAGCAGCAGGGGCTCAATATCGACCAATTCATCGATGGTTTTACAAGAACGGCCGACAGGCGCCTGCTCGTGAATACGGACCACAATCCCCACATAGTGGCGGTTCTGCCCCAACGGCACTCTGACCCGGCATCCCACGCGGAGGCTCGCAGTCATGGCTTCCGGCACAAGATAGGTCAGCGCTGAGCCGAAGGCCAAAGGCAGGACAATGTCGGCATAGCAGCTCATGGTAGGCGGAAATAGGTCCACAAGGGGTAATGGTCGGAGTAATCGACCCGGTCGATCTGTGTCCCATACGACGTGAGCGAGGGCGAGTGCATGATGTAATCGATCCGGAAACGATAGAAATGTTCGTGGAAGGTGATACCCAGTCCGTTGGCATTCTGTTTCCATGCATCCGTCAGGCCTTTCCCTATCTTGCGGTAGGTATAAGACTGGGGAATGTCATTGAAATCGCCGCAGACGATGACCGGATAGGGCGATTCACGGATCACCTTGGCCACCTCCTCTGCCTGATGGGCACGGGTGACGGCCGCCGGAGTGAGTTTGCGGCCCAGTTCGCGGGCCACATGGCTCACGCTTTCTTTATCGGGACTGTCGATGATCTCTTTGTAAAGTGCCTTGTCCTGACGGGTCAGTTTGTTGGATTCCAAGTGATTGTTGATGAGCCGCAGGATTTGGCCTCCTATTTTGACATCGCAGAAATAGGAAGCATTGGAATGGCTTTCAAAGTTGATGCGTTCGGTCTTGACAATGGGGTATTTGGAGAATACCCAGAGATTCATCTGTTTGTTGCCGGGCAGTTCCGCCTGGTAGGGATAGGCTGCCAGTTCGCGCAGAATGGTTGCGCGGTTGATGTATTTGTCGGAGTTCATGTAGCCGGCTTCCTGCAGACAGATGATGTCGGCCTGGCTCTGTTGGAGGTATTCGATGATCTTGTTGCCACTGCGGGCCGTATGGGGTTGGTAACTGGAGAACTGCATCGTGTTGTAGGTGAGCAGTTTTATCCCTTGATGTGCCAGAATTTCCGTGTCATCGCCCTCCTTGGCCCAGGGCGCGTGCAGCGGCAGCCAGGCATGGAATTCCGGCCAGGTGAAAGCAAAGAAGGCCAACGACAGCAGCAGCCAGGGATTGCCCTTGACAATCCAATAGACCAGGAAGCACAGATTGATGAGTGCAAATACCAGGAACAGGTAATTGGGATAGGAGGACAATATCCACTGATCTGGACTGATGCACGACAGCTTGGCCGACACAAAGAGCAACAGCACTGTCACCATATTGAGAAACAACATGACGAATTTCCTGAGTTTGCCGAAAAACCCGGTGCCGGGAGCCGTTTTGCGCTTGCTTTTGCTCATTTGCCTGAATCGAACAAGAATTTCTTTTCCTCGGCCGTCAGACTGTCATAGCCTGAGGCTTTGATTTTGTCGAGGATGGCATCGCGGCGGTCTTCCTCCCGTCGGCGCCGGTCGCGGTAGGCCTGGTCGATATCCACGGTCCTTTCCTCGGTCGAACGGTGGTATTTGCGCGTCCTGGCCTGACGCCCTGTGGAGCGCTTGCGGTCAATGTGCAGCCGGCCCTGCCAACGGCTTTTCAAATACAGGCCCGCCAGTATTCCCAGCACGGCGCCGCCCAGGTGGGCCAGGCTGCCACCGCCGTTGCCTCCCGTCAGGCTGAGCAGGTCGATGACAATCATGATGACGGCCAGCCATTTCATTTTCAGCCGACCCAGGAACATCAGCATCAGCTCTTCTTCGGGACGATAGACCGCAACGGTCAACGTGATGGCCAGAATGGCCGCCGAGGCGCCCGACAGCAGGGCCGTCGACAGATAGGGTGCGTAATAGGGGAAGACATTGTAGCCGACCATATAGAAAATGCCGCCGGTCAAACCGCCAGCGAGATAGACTGCCAGAAACTGACGGGTATCGAACTTCTGCAGGAAATACCGGCCAAACACATACAGCCACAACATGTTGAAAAACAAGTGCATCAGGCTGCCATGCATGAACATGTAGGTAAGCAGGCTCCAGGGTCGCACGATGAAGTCGCTCCACTGGGCCGGCAACTCCAGCCACAGCAGCCACAGCCCGGCATTGAGACCCAGCAGCCGGCAAAGCGTCAGAAACAGGGCTTGCAACAGGTACACCGCCACATTGACATAGATCAGTTTGACGGCAATGTTGCCCTGCAGGTAGCGACGGCGGAGGTTATCCCAGAAAGATGTCATTGCCTAATCCTTTCTTTTTCCAGTAAACAATCAGGAAGTAGCCGAAGAGCATTCCGCCCAGGTGGGCAAAATGGGCCACGTTGTCGCCCGAGAAGTTGGAGACACCGGCAAACAGTTCCAACACGCCATAGCCGATGACCATCCATTTGGCCTTGACCGGTACGGGGATGAACATTATATATATAGGTGCGTTGGGGAAGAGCATGCCAAATCCCAGCAAAATACCGAACACCGCCCCCGAGGCACCGATGGTGAGCATACTGTCGAGCAGGACCTCTTTGGCGCGCAATATCTCCTGGGCAGGATAGGTCACGCCTTCCTGGAGTTGCCAGTATTTGCCCAGGGAACCGACCTCGCCCGAGATCAGGTAGTTGTTGACATCCTGCAGGAAGGGACGCAGGTCGATATACCAGGTGAGCTGCTGTACCAGGCCGGCCCCTATCCCGGTGATGACATAGAAAAGCAGGAAACGTTTGGGCCCCCAGGCTTGTTCCAGGATGCGGCCAAACATAACCACCGCAAACATATTAAAAAAAACATGCCCGAAATTGCCCCGGTCGTGCATGAACATGTAAGTAAGCAGCTGATGGGGTTTGAACTTGTCGGCCATGAAGAAATGCAAGCCCAGAAAGTCCTGAATGGCAGGGTATAGGATGGAGGCTATCCAAAAGATCACGTTGATGATGACCAGGTTTTTGGTCACCATGGGGATGGAAGACAGAAAGGAGTTGCCGTTGCGGAATGAATTCATAGCATTATTATATTAGGTACAAAGGTAATACAAGCCGTCGGCAAATGCAAAAATGGGGGATAATCATGCCAATTCCAGGGTTTTTAGGGCCAAAAACAAGAAAATTTCGTTGTTCAAAAAAATTTTCCGCACATTTGTTTGCATAAATCAAATCAATATATTTTCTTTGCCTCAAAATGAAATAAATCCTTGTTTATCAACTTTTATTATCTGTATTATGAACAAAAATGAATTGATCGCCGCCATCGCCGAAAAAGCCGGCCTGAGCAAAGTAGATGCTAAAAAAGCATTGGACGCATTCGTATGCACTGTAGAGGAAACTCTGGCAAAGGGTGACAAACTGACACTGGTTGGTTTCGGAACTTTCTCCGTAGCTAAGAAAGCCGCTCGCACTGGTATCAACCCCGCCACCAAGAAAGCCATCAAGATTCCTGCAAAGAAAGTTGCTAAATTCAAAGTTGGTGCAGAACTGGCCGCAAAGGTAAAATAAGCTTTTTCAGCTTTTTACTTAAAAAGAGAACCATTCGTGGTTCTCTTTTTTTTGTCCCTGTTGTGCGGTTGCGGGCGGTTTCACTACTTTTGTTCCATCTTACGGATCATGTGCTATAACTATCTTACTATGAATATTGTTGACATTCTCTCCGGCCAGTTGCAAGTCTGTCTCAAAGAACTTTATCAGTTTGAGGCCGATGCCTCCAGCCTGCAGATACAGAAGACCAAAAAAGAATTTGAAGGAGACCTCACGCTGGTGGTCTTTCCCTTTGTCAAGGCTGCCCGCAAGAAACCGGCCGACGTGGCCGACGAAATCGGACGATGGATGTTGGCGCATACCCCGGAGATCAACCGCTACAATGTGATCCAGGGATTCCTGAACATGAGCATTTCCCCGGCCTATTGGCTGGAGTGCCTCGAAGCCATCGGTGCCGACGAGCATTTCGGCCTGAAAAAGGCCGACGGGCATTCCCCCCTGGTCATGGTTGAATACTCTTCTCCCAACACCAACAAGCCGCTCCATCTGGGCCATGTGCGCAACAACCTGTTGGGCTTCAGCTTGAGCCGTATCCTGGAGGCCAATGGCAACAAGGTGGTCAAAACCAACATTGTCAACGACCGTGGCATCCACATCTGCAAGTCCATGCTGGCTTGGAAGAAATGGTTTGACGGCGCCACCCCCGAGAGCAGCGGCAAGAAGGGTGACCACCTGGTAGGAGACTGCTATGTGGCTTTCGACAAGCACTACAAGGCCGAGGTCAAGAGCCTGTTGCCGGCCGATTACGACAGTCTGGACGAAAAGGCCCGGGAAGAAGCCAAGGCCAAGGCTGAAGCCGCCTCTCCCCTGATGGCCGAGGCCCATGCCATGCTGCGTGCCTGGGAGGCCGGCGACAAGGAAGTCCGCGCCCTGTGGAACATGATGAACC
>JAFSRR010000036.1 GCA_017446025.1 Bacteroidales bacterium
CCCTTGGCAGCGGCATAGGCGCTCACCGTCTCGCGGCCCAGTTCCGACATCATCGAACAGATGTTGATGATCTTGCCCTCGCGGCGTTCCATCATTTCGGGCAGCACGGCGCTCGATACAATGAACGGGCCCACCAGGTCGATGTCGATAACCTGCTGGAATTCGGCACGCTTCATTTCGTGCATGGGGATACGCTTGATGATCCCGGCGTTGTTGACCAGGATGTCGATCTGTCCCACTTCGGCATGGATCTTGGCCACCAGGGCCTTGACATCGTCTTCCTTGGTCACGTCGCAGACATAGCCCGTCACGTTCTCAATGCCGGATTCCTTGTAGGAGGCCAGCCCACGGTTCACCAACTCCTGGTTGATATCATTGAAAATAAGATGCTTGATGCCGGCGGCATGGAAAGCTTTGGCAATGTTGAAGCCAATGCCGTAGGAAGCGCCCGTGATCCAGGCGTTCTTGCCGGCCAGCGAGAAAATGTTCAGATTGTCCATAGTATGCAATGATTAATTTGTTGATTATTTCAAATCGGTGATTTTGGAGAAGTCCTGGTCGCCATAGTCTAGGTTTTCACCGCCCATGCCCCAGATGAAAGTATAGTTGTGCGTGGCGGCAGCCGAATGGATCGACCACTCAGGCGAGAGGACAGCCTGGTCGCCCTTCATCCACAGATGGCGGGTCTCCTCCACTTCACCCATGAAGTGGCAGACGGCATGTTCCTCAGGCACTTCAAAATAGAAATAGGCTTCCATGCGGCGGCTGTGCACATGGGCCGGCATGGTGTTCCACACAGAACCCGGGGCCAGTTCGGTCATACCCATCTGCAACTGGCAGGTAGGCAACACCTGGCTCACCAGCATGCGGTTGATGACACGGTCGTTGCTGCCCTCCAGGCTGCCCAGGTGCATGATGTCGGCCTCGGCCTTGGTCACCTTGCGGTCGGGATAGGTGCAATGCGCCGTCGTGCTGTTGAAGTAGAACTTGGCAGGCGCCTTCTTGTCGACACTTTCAAAGACGACATCCTTGTCACCGCGTCCCAGATAGAGAGCTTCCTTGTAGCCCAGTTCATAGACTTCGTCGCCGTGGCGTACCCGGCCCGGAGCGCCAACATTGAAGATACCCAACTCGCGGCGGGTCAGGAAGAAGTCGGCCTTCAGGGGATCGATGGCCTCCAGTTTCAGTTTCTCCTTGACAGGCATGGCACCGCCCACTACCATGCGGTCGTACATGGAATAGACCATGTTCACCTCATCGGCGGCAAACACTTTCTCAATCAGGAAATCCTTGCGGATACGAGCTGTGTCGTAAGACTTGGCATCGGCCGGATGGGCCGCATAGCGCACTTCGTAGTTTGTTTTCATAAAACTCTTTTTGTCCTTATGTAATTACCTATTTATACCTTCCAAAGATATAGAACTGCAAAAATAGCGGAATTGTCCAATATATCATCATTTTTCGCCCGTTTTTTTCTATCTGGTCGAAAGGCGGGGTTGTCGCATGAAAAATGAGAGGTCTTTTATTAAACCTTTTCAGCGCTTCCCCATCAAAAAGGCGTTCAAGAAAAAAAGCAATGCACAAACTCCTAACCCTTATGCTGCTGTTGGTCGGGCTGACCATGAGTGCCCACGCAGCCACCACTTACACCATCCAATCCAAAGTCCTTGACAAGCGCACCGAAGGCGGCATCGAGATGAGTACCGTCCGCTTGCTGCAAGC